>DATEOV010000537.1:0-7098 GCA_035273645.1 Flavobacterium sp.
TAGAAAGAAATGCTATTTATTCAAACAATAACAATTCAGTTGAATTATCAATAAGGATAAAAGGAAATAAAGGAAAAGGCAAAATGGATATTTCTGCTGAAAAAAGCGGGACAAAATGGGGCTATAAAAAAATAAACATAAGAATTAAAGAGCCAAAACAAGAAATCCAAATTCTGGAAGACTCGAATTAAATTTGTAATCAGAACTTTAAAAAAAACATCTGACAAAAGCTACTACAACGGTTTTGAGTAATTCACTTAATAGGAAGTTGGTTTTGTATTTGGGATGCTTTGCTCCACCCGTTCGCTATCGTTCGGTGGCAAATCCGAATAATGGGCTTAATTTAGTTCCAAACACTTGGAACAAGCTAACGTTATGTAATATTGTATTAAATATCAACATGCTAAAATAGTCAAACAAAAAAACTAACTTCAAAACAAATGAAACACATTAAAATCTTAATCTTAATTAGCAATTTCATTTGTTTTTCCTCATTTGGACAAATGAAAGACATCGTTCAGACCGACGGAATAAAAAGCCAAATTCATAAAGAGAATATCGGCAAGGTGACTTTTATGAATGGGAATATTCCTTTGGAGCAATACAAGGAGTCAGACTTTTTGACAACTTTCGAATTAAAGCAAGAAAGTAATTTGAATATTAGAGTTTTTATGGACAACTCGATTACAAATTACATGTACAGACTTGCTCCAGAACTTGCTGCGGACGAACTCAATTTAAAAGGGAATTATCAATTTTCATTTTTTGTAGACAATAACCTCATTTATAAAGAAAATATCCATCACGGTTGCGGATTAAGGAAAAGTACAACTACGACATTTCGAGTTCCATTTACAGATACAGCTGGCGGTGATTGGTGGTCAATTTATTTATTCGACAGATTTAAAAACAATGGCGGTGATAAAGCATTAACCAATGGGACGCATAAACTAACAGTAGAATTGCGACCGTATGTAAAATTGAATGAAAATAGTGAAGCAATTGTTGGAGATTTAATTGCATCAGGTAAGCTTGATTTAATAATTAAAAATCCAGAAATAACAGCAAAACAAATAGCTATTCAGCCCATTGAATCTAACAGCGATTTTGAAATATCACATTCAGAATATGATAAAAAGAAGATTGAAGCACTTAATAAAAGCATTGCCGAAAATTCATTCAAAGCAATCACAAGCATAGTTGTTATAAATGACGGTAAACTTTTGTTGGAAGAATATTTCAACAATGCAGATAGAAATACATTACATGACACCCGTTCAGTCGGAAAATCGTTTACATCTGCATTGATGGGAATTGCTATAAAAGACGGGTATATAAAATCTGAGAACCAAACATTAAATTCTTTCTACGATCTGACTAAGTTTTCAAATTACAGCTCTAAAAAAGATAATGTAAAGTTGAAAGATTTATTGACAATGAGTTCGGCATTTGATGGTTCAGATCAAATTAGTGATTCGCCAGGAAATGAAGATAATATGTATCCAGCCGAAAATTGGGTAAAGTTTGCATTGGACTTGCCAATGGACAGTCTTAAATCAAATGGCAAACAATGGGATTATTTTACAGCAGGGGTAGTTTTATTGGGTGATATTTTAAATAAATCCGTGCCAAACGGATTAGAAGAATACGCAGATAAAAAGTTATTTAAGCCATTAAATATTGATAAATACCAATGGCAATACACTCCACAAAAAGTGGTTAATACTGCTGGTGGTTTGCAAATGACCTCATTGGAATTTGCAAAGATTGGACAACTGTATAAAAACAAAGGCCGATGGGAAGGACAACAAATTTTGTCAAAGGAATGGGTGGACAAAACATTTACAAGACAAATCCAAATTCCTGAAAGATTGAATGAGTTTTATGGTTACTTATTTTGGAACAAAACGTATACAGTAAACGGAAAAAATTATGAAACTTTTTATTGTGCAGGAAATGGTGGGAGCAAAATATTTATTTTTAAGGATTTGCCTTTAACGATTGTTATTACTGCTAAAGCTTACAACAGACCTTACGGACATCCTCAAGTAGACAAAATGATGGAAGAATATATTTTACCAGCAGTAATAAAATAAGCAAGAGACAGGTAGTGTGACAAAGTAAAACATTACACAACAAGGAATTTTTTTTCACAAGCTTGTCGGCATTGCATTTTTTAGTAAAGTATGAAACAAAAAAAACTCCTTAATTTCTTAAGGAGTTTCTTGGTGGGCGATGAGGGGTTCGAACCCCCGACCCCCTCGGTGTAAACGAGGTGCTCTGAACCAGCTGAGCTAATCGCCCTATTTTACTAGGTTGCTATCGTTTTGTGATTGCGAGTGCAAATATAGGCTAGTTTTTCGCTTATGCAAAACATTTCTAAAGAATTTTTACTTTTTATTTTATAAAAATATTCAGTTTGCTGGTATTTAGTGTTTTAAAAAGTGAAAAAAATTCACGATAAATGAGTTTAATCAAGGAAATAGATGCTGAGAGACTAAGTTACTAAGATTCTAAGATGGAAAAATCAGTAAATGATCCCATGGATTTTACATATTCACACAGATTTTTTTTCTCACAGCATTTGATAGACGAGGAAAATCCGCGCATATCCGTTTAATCAGTCTAATCCGTGGCCAATTATTGTGGTGTCGAGATTAATCCTTTTTACTGTTTTTGATTTCAATCCAACGCGACATGTATTTGGTGCTGTTTAAAGTGTGGTGTTGTAGCAAAGCCCCAAAGAAATTATCCAAACGATGTTGAGGTAGGTTGGAGAGTAAAAATTGAATTTTGGCAGCAAAATCATTTTCAAACTGTTCTTTTGAATACCTCTGATTGATTATGGCAATTCCATTCTGTTGTGCGGCTGTCCAAAGGTTCTTGTCTTGGTACAATTGCACGGCAACTTCTATAAATTTGTTTACATCATCAGTTACAAACCCATTCCATGGTAAATTTCCCTGCATAGATTCGGCGCCAATAGTGGTTGTAATACTCGGTGTTCCGCATTGCATGGCTTCAATCAGTTTTCCTTTTATACCCGCGCCAAAACGCAATGGAGCCAAAACAATTCTTGCATTTTGGACTACTTCGTTGGCATCAGCTGCACGTCCTTTGATATGGAAACCTTCTTTGGGCTGGTGCAGTTGTAATACTTTTTGGGAAGGATAAGCGCCATAAACATGAAGATTGGCATCTGGTAATTGTTTTCTTAACAAAGGCCAAATAGTTTTTTTTAAATATTGAACGGCATTCCAATTAGGTTCGTGAAGAAAGTTGCCTATAAAAATAAAGTCATTTCTTTCCTCAAAAGAAGGAAGCTTTTCAAAAGTCTTTTCCGAAATAGGCACTAATAAAAAAGGTAAATAATACAGTAGTTTTTCGTCTATCTTAAAAGTCGTTTTCAATAATTCCATTTCAAATTCCGAAATCATTAAGGACAAGTCGCATCTCAAAATACTAGCGATTTCCCTTTTGGCAATATCTTCCTTTAGTAAATCAGCAAGAGCAAATTCACAATGTGCCTTGAATGCTTTTTGCCTTGCCAATCGCAAACAATGTAAGTCTTCGGTATCCAATATTCGTAGAGCATTTGGGCAATTTTCGGCAACACGCCACCCAAATTGTTCTTCAATCATAAATCGGTCAAATAGAACAACAGTAGGATTCAATTCTTTGACGAAAACATCAAAACTAGAACAATTCAAAGTAATTGATTTTTTGTCCACATTCAGTGGGGTCAAATCAACCATAAAATCACTGTCCATAGCAGGACTTGCAAATGTAATGGAATACCCTTGTTGTTGAAATTGGGTAATTAATTGCAACATTCGGCCACCTGCAGCCGAAGAATTGGGTTCAGGCCATACAAAACCAATGATTAAAAGCGTTTGAATTTGAGTCATGCTAATTAAGATAATGGTGCAAAATAATGCAATTTAGGTGGTTAAAGCGTCATTTTAAGAGGAAAATCAACAGGAAAAGACTAATTTTGCAGTTCTAAATTGCATATTATGCTTGGATTAAAATTAGTTACCGACCCACGTTGGGTAAATATAGTAGAAACCAATATTGAAGAAATATTGACCGATCACGCTTGGTGTGAACAAAAAGCAGCTTCCAATGCCATTAGTTTGATTACTTACAATTCAGAGTTGGAAGAACTGGTAACGGAATTATTGGTCATTGCCAAAGAAGAATTGGATCACTTGCAATTGGTACACAATTTAATAAAAAGCAGAGGATTGACTTTGGGTAGAGAACGAAAAGACCATTATGTGAATGAACTTTTTAAATTCATGAAAAAAGATGGTAGTCGCAAAGATGCTTTGGTGGATCGATTATTGTTTTCGGCCATGATTGAAGCCAGAAGTTGTGAGCGATTCAAAGTACTTTCAGAAAATATAAAAGACCCGGAATTAGCTAAGTTTTATAGAGATCTTATGATTTCAGAAGCGGGTCATTACACTACTTTTCTTGGCTTTGCCAGAAAATATGTAGACAATTTTGATGTCGATAAACGTTGGCAAGAATGGATTGAGTTTGAAACCTCAATTATTGTAAACTATGGTAAAAACGAAAGCGTACACGGTTAAAATACTGCATAAACATATTTTAAAGTTCTTACTTTTTATTTAACTCATACCAAAACAGATGGCATCAATAAGTTATAAATCAATTTTTTTCAAAATATTAAAATATATAGGAATCACCCTTGTGTTTTTATTGGCGTTGATGTTTATCACGCCTTTGGTTTTTTCTGATAAAATTAGAGAACAGGTAAAGAAAACAGCCAATGAAAAATTAAACGGTGAGCTGAATTATTCGGAGGCAAATGTTTCTTTTTTTACCCACTTTCCTTCATTAACCTTGACTTTGGCTGATTTCAAATTAAATGGTTCGGCTCCTTTTCAAAAGGAGAAATTCATCACCGCAGATGAGGTCGCTTTTGGAATCAATTTGAGTAGCCTTGTTTTTGGAGAAACTATAAAAATCGATCAAATTTTCCTTTCCAATTCATTGATTAATGTCAAAGTAAACAAAAAAGGGGAGGCAAATTATAATGTATACATCGCCGAGGCATCAACCGCTCCAAAAGAAGAATCGGAAACGGGTTTGAAACTGGAGGAAATCCAAATAAATAACAGTAAAATTATTTATGATGATCAATCTGCAAATATTCACATAGATGTTTTTGGGTTTAATTATTTAGGGAATGGAGATTTTAGCCAAGCCATATTTGCTTTGCATTCAAAAGCAAAAATCGAAAAACTAAATGTCATTTATGAAAATGAACCCTACTTGATGAATAAAAAAGTGGACGGGGATTTGATTACTAAAATAAATACTAATTCGCTGTCTTTTGTATTTGAGCAAAACGACCTTTTCATTAATAAGCTGTTAGTTGATTTTACCGGAAAATTTGATTTTTTAAAAGATGGTTATGATATTGATTTTAAAATTAAATCAAACAAAAGTAATTTGAATGATCTTTTTACTGCTTTCCCTCCTAAATATATTACTTGGCTAAAAGATACTGAATTGAAAGGGAACGTAGATTTATTGCTGACACTTAAAGGGAAATATATTGCATCCCAAAATCTTGGTCCTGATTTAAATTTAAATTTTAAGCTAAAAGACGGATTTGTAAATTATAAAAAAAGTGCTTTTCCGGTTTCCAACTTAAATATGGATATCGCTACAAAAGTACCTTCTTTGAATCCGGAACTTTTACAGCTGGATGCCAAAAATGTGTCCTTAAATATTGGAAAAAATTATCTTAAAACGCAATTAAAAGTTAATGGAATGTCCACTCCGGACATTGATTTGGTTTTGAATTCTCAAATCGATTTGGAGAAATTAAATCGTGCACTCGGAGTTTCGGATATTGAATTAAAAGGAATGCTTGTAAGTGATTTGAAAGCCAAAGGTAAATACGATCAAAAGCAGAGACTTTTTCCAAATACAAATGGAACATTGAATTTGAAAAATGGATTTGTAAAAACGCCATATTACCCAAATCCAATAACCGAAATCAATATTGTTTCGAAAATAGAGAATCAAAAAGGAACTTATGACGGTCTTTCGGTAGTGTTGAAACCAGCAGGTTTTACTTTTGAAGGAGAACCATTTTTAGTGGAAGCCGATTTGAAAAATTTTGATGATTTGAATTATGATATTAAGGCCAAAGGGACTTTGAATATCAGTAAAATTTACAAGGTGTTTTCTCAAAAAGGATTGGATGTTGATGGTTACGTAAAAGCAGATTTGGAATTGAAAGGAATTCAAAGTTATGCCGAAAAAGGAAATTACAGCAAATTGCAGAATAAAGGAACGCTTGAGCTTCGAAATATAAATGTACAAACGGAGTATTTGCCTAAGTCATTGTTGATTAAAGAAGGGATATTTAGGTTCAATCAGGATAAAATGTCGTTTAAGACCTTTTTGGCTTCTTATGGTCAGTCCGATTTTAAACTGAATGGTTATTTGCAAAATGTATTCAATTTCATGTCTTCTAAAAATGGAGTTTTGAGAGGTTCGTTTACGTTAAATTCAAAATACATCAATGTTGATGAATTTATGTCCAGTACTTCGACAGCTCCGGTTACTACTACAACTACCGCTCCAGATAGTACTCCACAGTCTACAGCTCAAGAAACTGGGGTGATTCTTGTTCCTTCAAATCTTGATTTGCAATTTTATGCAACGGCCCACAAAATCAATTATCAAGGGCTTGTGCTGCAAGACGGAAAAGGTGCAGTGAAAATGAAAAACGGAAAAATGGTGATGCAAAATACGGGATTCAATTTGATAGGTTGCAATGTTGCCATGAATGCTGCTTATCAAGGAATGACTCCTAAAAAGGCAGTTTTTGAATATGAAATTAAAGCCACTGATTTTGATATAAAAAGAGCTTATAAAGAAGTGAAGATGTTCAAAGAAATGGCAAGTGCTGCTGAAAACGCTGAGGGAATTGTCTCATTGGATTACAAAATAAAAGGAAGGTTGAATCAACAAATGATGCCAGTTTATCCTTCGCTAATAGGTGGAGGTGTGCTGTCAATAAAAGATGTGAAAGTAAAAGGGATGAAAATG
>DATEOV010000538.1:0-2968 GCA_035273645.1 Flavobacterium sp.
ATTATAGTGTTGTTCCTTTAGAAGAACTACTGAATATAAAAGCTTATGAGAATTAAATATTTTCTATTATTGATTTTTTTGAATGTTTCTGCTTTTAAATCGTTGGCTCAAGAACAAAAAATGAGTGAAAGTGAAATTGCAGTATTCAAACAATCTGTTGCGGTAGTGTCCAAAAAAATCAAGACATTAACCACTGATTTTGTGCAATACAAACACCTTGATTTCTTGTCAAAAGATATTGAAACTTCTGGGAAAATGATTTTCAAGGAACCTAATTTATTGCTTTGGCAATACAAAAAGCCCTATAATTATTCGATAGTTTTTAAAAACGGAAAAATATTGATTAATGACGAAGGAAAGAAAAGTGCAGTAGATATTGGGAACAGTAAATTATTTGGAAAAATAAATAAACTTATTGTGGGAAGTGTGAGCGGTGATTTATTTGATGATAAGGAATTTTCGATTTCATATTTTAAAAATAAAGACCAAAATGTTACCAAGTTTATTCCAAAAGATGTGACTCTTAAAAAATATATTAAGCAAATTGAATTGACTTTTGACAAAGAAGATGCTACAGTAGTTCAGGTTAAATTATTGGAATCATCTGCAGATTTTACCCGAATTGTATTCAAAAACAAAGTAATCAATGCCAAAGTCGATGAAACTTCTTTTACGAATTAGTAGTATTCTGGTTCTTGTTTTATCATCCTGTTCAACCAATAAAGTGGTGCAAGATTATACAACTATACCTCTAGAAAAAAAGTCTTTGGAAGTGCCTTATTTTGCCAATCCCACAATGGATTATGTTTATAAAGCGAACATTTCGATTTATGGAAATGAGTTAACAGGTATTTTTATAGCCAAGAAAATAAATGATACCACACATAGGGTTGTTTTTACAACTGAATTTGGAAATAAACTGATGGATTTAGAAATTTCAGAAACTGATTTTAAAGTCAATTTTATTCTGGAGGAACTGGACAGGAAAATAGTGGTTAACACTTTAACTAATGATTTTAGATTGCTTTTGCGAAATCATTTTACAATAAGCGAAAAGGTTGAGAATAACGAGAATTATGTTTATATGGCATTAGATAAAGACAAAATAAATTATTTATTCGTTTCAAAATCAACAAACAAATTGGATAAAATTGTACATGCTTCTAAAAGAAAAGAAATAATAAACCTCTTTTATACTTCGGAAAAAGATATTTTTGCTGAAAAGATTGTTATTCAGCATCAAAACATAAAATTAAAAATTGAACTGAATTATTTTAATGAACAAGCCAATTAGTTATGTTATTAAAAGATTTTTATAAAATAATTTCATTGGAAAACATTGCCGATTCTAAATTTAAGGCAGTGATTCTAATAAACGAAGAGCACGATGTTTTTAAAGGACATTTTCCCGGAAACCCAATAATGCCGGGTGTTTGTATGATGCAAATCATTAAAGAGCTGACTGAGCAAATTACTGGCAGTTCTTTGTTTATGCAATCATTATCCAATGTAAAATTTATGGCATTGATTAATCCATTTCAAACCCCAGAATTACTTTTGGAATTGGATGTTGTCACAACTGAGGACAATTTAGTTAAAGTTAAAAATGTGAGCTATTTTGATGAAACCATTGCTTTGAAATTGAGCAGTGTTTACAGAAAAGTTTAGATTAATAACGTATTAATTTTTTAATTTTGCCTAAATGAAAACTATCTTTTTATCCTTTTTTTTGTTCCTTTTCAATAGCCCTTCTATTACTGAAATAAGGAAATTGTATGCTACAGCCAATAACTCAGGAATTAATGCCAAAGAGTTTGCTGCAAAGTTGAATGAGGTCAGCAAAGAGGATAATAAAACTTTGGTAGCCTACAAAGGCGCTTCACTGGCAATTCTTTCAAAACTGGAAAAGAAAGGTTCAGATAAAACCAAAAAATTCAAGGAAGGTTCCAGTTTAATTGAGTTTGCTGTCGCAAATGAACCCAACGCTATAGAAATAAGAATGATTCGGTTGAGTATTCAGGAAAATGTTCCAAAAATTGTTAATTACAGAGGGAACAAAAAAGAAGACAAAAAGTTTTTATTGGACCATTATAAGGAGCAAACAGGAGCTTTGAGAATCTATATTGGTGATTTTATTGCACAATCAAAAAGTTTTACGGCAACCGAAAAACAGTCAATAAAATAGTTAAAAAAGAATTGAGTAAATGAACACTAGTTTTTCTGAAATGGCAGGTTTTGAACGATATAAAGTTTGTGTTATTGTGCCTACGTACAATAATCATAAGACTTTAAAACGGGTTTTAGATTCGGTTTTGCAATATACTTCCAATGTTATTGTGGTCAATGATGGTTCTACTGACACTACCGCGCAGATTCTGGAAATGTATCCTTATTTGGTGCAAATTCATCATTCCAAAAACAGCGGAAAAGGATTGGCAATACGCAACGGTTTTAAAAAAGCATTGGAATTAAACTATAATTACGCGATTACAATAGATTCAGATGGACAGCATTTTGCCTCGGATATTCCTAGTTTTATTGAGACTCTAGAAACGAATACCGACGAGTTATTGATTGGTTGCCGAAATATGACGGGGGAAAGTGTTCCTAAAAAAAGCAGTTTCGGAAACAAATTTTCTAATTTTTGGTTTTGGGTTGAAACTGGAAATAAACTCGAAGATACCCAATCTGGTTTTAGAATGTATCCTTTGCAAAAAATACCGAGGCGTTATTTTACCAATAAATTTGAGTTTGAAATTGAGGTTATTGTGCGTTCGGCTTGGAAAGGTATTCCTGTCAGGAATATTCCGGTTAAGGTTTTGTATGATCCCGCGGAAAGGGTTTCGCATTTTAGGCCTTTCAAGGATTTTACTCGAATCAGTATTCTTAATACCGTTTTGCTTACCAAAGCCCTGATTTATATCAAGCCGAGAGATTTTTTTCGGAGACTAAAAAAAAAAGGTCTTAA
>DATEOV010000539.1:0-7416 GCA_035273645.1 Flavobacterium sp.
TCTCATCATCAATGGTTTTCCATTTTCCAAAAACAGTTTGGCTTTGGGCATTGAAAATCATTGCAAAAAACACAACTAAACTAAATACGATACTTTTTTTCATTTTTCTTAAATTATTGTCTCACTTTTTTATTATTCCAAATAGCCTTAAAAAAGACCCTTGGGTTTCTTTCGACAAGAATACAAAATTCCATTTAAACAATCTCATTATATTGCTAAACTTTAATACTGTCTTTTGTCTTTTTTAGCTTATGAATTGTAGCATTCAACTCGAATCCCAGCAACAAAATCATACAGTTAATCCAAATGTAAAACATCATGATTAACAATGTTCCAATCGAACCATACAATTCGTTGTATTTTGAAAATCGAATCACCCAAATTCCAAAAAAATAAGAGGAAATAATTATAAGTACCGTTGTAAAAACAGAACCTACACTAATAAATGGAGGTTTATGTGATTGTTTTGTCCCATATCGCAATAAGATAGCAGTTGTTATTAATATCATCAAAATCACAAAAAGATATCTTCCCATAATAATCAACGGAATTTGATCACTCAATACGTCCTGTATTGTTGTGCTTTGAATCACAACCTCAAAAACAACGATAATTGCAACGGTCAAAAGCAAAATAATGGAAAGTAATAATGAAATTCCTAAAGCAACAAAGTACTGATTTAAAAAACCTCTTTTTTCCAAAACATGTCGGGAAGATTCAAATCCGCCAAGAATTCCGTTTATACCATTTGCCATCAAAAAAATAGAAAGTAAAAATCCTGAAGAAACCAATCCAGAATGACTATTATTAAGAATGTCGTTTATGATATTAGCAATTGCATCATAAGTATTTGGTGGCACGCCTTCCCTAACAAATTGAAGAAAATCGTCCTGGAATCCTTCAATGGGTATATAAGGGATTAAGTTTAGAATAAATAATGCAAAAGGGAATAATGCCATAAAAAAACTAAATGCAACCGCACTGGCATGATAGGAAAAAGCTCCATCGATGATTCCTTCAAAATACAATTCCAATAAATCATAAAAAGAAAAACCTCCCAAACCAGGAACTTTAATCTTTTTCAAGAGATGCATCAAGTTTCTTACAACTGGGATTTTTTCTAGTTTAGCTTCAATTATTAAGCTCATAATTCTAAATTGCTTTTAGACTTAAATCCATATTATAAACAGAATGAGTTAACGCTCCCGATGAAATATAATCGACGCCACATTCAGCATAAAACCTCATAGTGTCTTCATTGATATTACCAGAAGATTCTGTTTGGCATTTATCACCTATTAAGGCCACTGCTGTGCGAGTATCTTCATAATTAAAATTGTCAATTAGAATCCTGTGAACTCCTTCACTTTTTAAAATTTCTTCAATTTCATCGAGGTCTCTAGCTTCTACAATTATTTTAAGATCTAAATTATTTTCTTTTAGATAAGCTTGTGTTTTGGCTATCGCCAATGTAATACCACCCGCAAAATCAATATGATTGTCTTTTAGCATTACCATATCATACAACGCGAACCGATGATTTTCTCCACCTCCAATTTTAACTGCCCATTTTTCGGCTACACGAAATCCAGGTGTTGTTTTTCGGGTGTCCAATATTTTTGTGTCTGTACCTTTTAGTAATTGTACAAAACTATTCGTTTTGGTTGCAATCGCACTCATACGTTGCATCGTATTCAACACTACTCTTTCGGATTTTAAAATTGATTGAGAACTACCCGAAACATGAAAAACGACATCCCCTTTTTTGACTGCAGCTCCGTCTTCAATAAAGGTTTCGATTTGCATTTTAGGATCTACATATTCAAATATCATTTTGGCAAACGCTACCCCTGCAATTATACCATCTTCTTTTACCAATAACTTCGCTTTTCCTTGAGCATCTGCTGGAATACAGGCCAATGAACTATAATCTCCAGATCCTACATCTTCTCTAATTGCATTTGCAATTAAGCTATTTAATTCGCTTTGAAACTGTGCTTCACTAATCATTTTTTCATTCTTTTTATAGAATGCTAAAGTAGGATTTATTTTGTGTATTAAAAAGTAAGTCCGTTTTAAAAATTTAGAATTCCACATTTATTTATAACTATTCATTCTTTCAATTACTAAATCACCAGAAGAAGTACAAATATGACTATTTTTCAAAAGAAAACCTGTAAGTCTTTGAGTTACTTACAGGTTTTCTATTTTCTTTATTTTGATTTTGACAACTAATTATTCAACCCCATTTTGATCAATCATATAAATCAAAGCAGCCATAGTTCCTGCTCCTAGTTCTAATTCTCTTTTATTGATTGCATCAAATTTATCGTTTGCTGCGTGATGATAATCAAAATAGCGTTGTGAATCTGGTTTTAACCCTGCTTTCACGATTGACTTTCCTGTTAATGGACCAATGTCCGATCCTGAATGTCCTTTTACAAAACTATGAATTAGATAAGGTTCGAATAATGGTTTCCATTTTGTAATCTTCGATAAATTAGCATCATCACATTCTAATGAAAAACCTCTTGGGGTAAAACCTCCTTCGTCACTTTCTAAAGCAAAAATGTGGTTTTCTTTGTTTGCTAATGACAATTCTTGGTACTTCCTTCCCCCTCTTAATCCATTTTCTTCATTCATAAAAAGAACAACTCGAAGTGTATTTTTAGGTTTATAATTTAAATTTTTAAAAATATTCATCACCTCCATGCTTTGTACTACTCCAGCTCCATCGTCATGCGAACCATCGGCCAAATCCCATGAATCAAGATGACCTCCTACTACCATAATATTGTCAGGATGCTCCGTTCCTTTGATTTCACCAACTACATTGTAAGAAAGCACATCTTCAAATTGCTGACAAGATTGCTTAAAATAGAATTTCAAATTAGGATTGCTTTTTAAAGTCTTACTTAACAATTCGGCACCATTGGTACTGATAGCTGCTGTTGGAATGTATTTTTCTTTCGGAATGTCACCATAACTTTGCCCTCCTGCGTGTGGAAAATCATCTAAACGCAAATTTAAAGAACGAACAATTGTCCCTACAGCCCCATACTTAGAGGCTTCTTTTGCCCCATTATATCTTTGGTCTCCAGCTCCAGAATAGGCATCAAAAGCATCAATAGCTCCATTATTCATAGGTCTGTTATAGAATACAATTTTTCCTTTTATTTTATCTTCACCCAAAGCTTTCAATTCATCAAAATTATGAACTTCAACCACTTGAGCAGTTACACCATTTTTTGGAGTTGCTATTGAACCTCCCAAAGCGCAAATTGGTACTTTGATTTTAGTTTTATTGTCTTGAATATAAGCTGTTTCTTTTTCTCCACGAACCCAATGTGGCACCATTACTTCTTGCAAATACACTTTGTCAAAACCCATTTTTTCCATTTGACTTTTGGTGTATTGAACCCCTTTTTCGGCTCCCTCTGAACCCGATAAGCGAGATCCTACATTATTTGACAAATGGTCCAACCAAGAATAGCATTGTGATTTTGTTAATGCTGAATTGTAAATTTCCTTAAAAAACTGTTCGTCTTTGTTTTGAGCAAACAAAGCAACACTATTTACAAAAAGTAAAGAAAGAAGTAGGCTTTTTTTTTTTTTTTTTTATTCTTAATTTATTAGTTTTAGTTAATTGTTGTGCAATTTCGAAATTCTAAAATAAAATTGATGTTAAAATAAAAAAAAATCCTGCTCACTTTAAAAGTTCACAGGATTTAATGAAATCATAGCTCAGTTTATTTTACTTAATTGGTTCAAAACTAACGGCAGTTCCTCCACCAGGAGCCAAAACCAAATTTAATTTAGATTTATTTGTAACCTCAACAGTTCTTATTTTGTAAGCCATTGGATTATTTTTCCAATCAGCATCTTTGGCATCTTCGTAAATAATGGCTTTATACTTTTGCCCTTTGGTTAGAAAGTCTAATGCTATTTCAGATTTTCTGGCATTTTCATCCGTGATGGCTCCTAAAAACCATGTTTCTTTTCCTTTTGTTTTTCTGGCAATAGTCAAATAATCTCCAGGTTCTGCTTCCAGAATTTTGGTATCATCCCAATCCAAAGCTACATCTTTGATAAATTGAAAAGCGTCCATATATTTTTCATAACTTTCAGGTAAATCGGCAGCCATTTGCAAAGGAGAATACATCGTTATATATAATGCGAGTTGTTTGGCCAAAGTAGTATGAACCTGTTCTTTTTTACTTTTGTCAAAATAGCTCATTTTAATTTCAAAAATACCTGGTGTATAGTCCATTGGTCCACCAAGTAGTCTTGTAAACGGTAAAATAGTTTCATGACTTGGTGGATTTCCAACACTCCAAGCATTGAATTCATTACCACGAGCAGCTTCAGCATCAATGTAATTTGGATAAGTACGACTATAGCCTGTTGGTCGAGATGATTCGTGCGAGTTAAGCATTATTTTATAATCGGCGGCACGTCTTGCCACAAAGTTAAAATGGTTCACCATTGTTTGTCCATCATGAAATTCACCACGAGGAATAATTTTACCTACATAACCCGTTTTTACGGCTGGATAATCATATTTCTTCATCAAATCAAAAGCACGGTCTAAATGACGCTCATAATTTGCAACAGATCCCGAAGTTTCATGGTGCATAATCATTTTTACGTTTTTTTCTTTGGCGTAAGCCGTAACTTCAGCCAGATTGAAATCAGGATAAGCAGTCGTAAAATCAAAAACTTCTTCTTTCCAATTACCTGCCCAGTCTTCCCAACCTACATTCCAACCTTCAACCAATACCCCATCAAATCCATTTTTGGCAGCAAAATCAATATATCTTTTTGTATTTTCGGTAGTTGCACCATGCTTTCCAGAAGCTACTGGTTTTTCTGCAAAATTTGTGGCGTTTTGTGAACCTGCATAATCCCAAGTTGATTTCCCTACATGCATTTCCCACCAAATTCCAATGTATTTCATTGGTTTTATATATGAAGTATCGTCCAGTTTACAAGGTTCGTTTAAGTTCAAAATCATTTGCGAACCCACAATATTCCTAGCATCATCACTAATCATAATGGTTCTCCAAGGAGAAACACAAGGTGCTTGTAGATATGCTTTATCCCCTATTGCATTAGGAACCAATAATGATGATAATTTGTGGTTCACTCCATCAACATTCAGATGCATTACAGGATAATTAACAACTGCAGCCTCAAAAATATTTACATACAAACCTGAAGGCGATTTCATCATCAAAGGTGACTGTACAGCATATTTACCTGGAATAGATTTTACTCCAATTCCGTTATTTAAGTCTAATTTAGAATTGTCAATTTCAGAAAGTTTGGTTTCATTATACACATATTCATTACTGTCAAAATCACCGGGTATCCAAAAGGTTTTATAGTCTTCTGTTAAATTAAACTGTGACACCTCATCTGAAATAATAAAGTAATTTAGTTTCTCTTGTTTTGGAAATTCATATCTAAAAGCTACACCTTCATTATAGACTTTGAAAATAACATTCATTTTTACATTGGTTTCTTTTTGAATCAAAGCAATTGTAAGTTCATTATAATGATTTACAATTGATGCTTTTTCACCTAAAACAGGTTTCCACGATTCATTGAATGTACCAACTTTTGAAGACTGAATTTCAAAATTACTATCAAGAGCTTGTTTATCTTTGAGTTTTATCCCTAAAGCACTTTCTACAATGACGGGTTTGCCATTATAATTTACAGTATAAGATGGTTGCCCATTATTTACTAATTTAAAATTGACCTCAAGGGCGCTAGATGGAGATTTTACACTTTGTGCATGTAGCAAACTCAAAGCAAAAACGAGAATAATAGAAAATATTTTCTTCATTTGGTTATGTATTTATATAGATAGTAAAAATACTTATTTAGATTATGAAATTCTAAATAAAACCAAACTACCACCTTGTAGTAAAGACGAAAACGTTTTCGATTTTATCTATAAAGAGATTCTAAAAATTCAATTCTTTATAGATTTTAAAAGAATTGAATTTTTAGTCATCATTTTTTTTAACGAATGTTTCTCTTTTATTGCTAAATCTAAATTTAATTCGAAACAGTAAGGGTGCTTTTGGCCCCAATTCCATTTTCATTAAAAGCTTCAATCGTAAAATAATAGCCAGTACCCTTGTCAAGTCCTCTGAAGTCATATGGACCCCCTTCATAAACCATTATGCTGTTGTATAATTTATCAGGGGCAATTCCATAGTAGATATTATAACCAACGGCGCCAGGTTGTGTATCCCAATTAATCATTGCATTTCGGGAATCCGCAGCACTTCTGCTAACTTTAAATCCCGTAACCGATTTAGGTTTCTCGGACAATCCATTACCAAAAACACGGAAATCTGAAACAGCAAATAATCCTGAAGCGTTGTGGATATTTACCATTTTTACATAACGGGCTTCAATAGATTTTGTTAATTCCAAATAATCATGAGGAGCATCTTTATCGCTTTTGGATTTATCAACTACCAAAGTCCAATTTTGATTATCATCTGACATAAAAATTTGGTATTGATAATAAATATCCATTGCCTTGTTATGCTGCGTAGCTTTATGATCGGCATAATTAATCTGTAAAGCATTAATTCTCATTTTTCTGCCCAAATCAATTTGCAACCATTCGCCTGGCTTATCTGTTTTTGCCGACCAATAAGATTGGATATCCTCATCGGTTAAATTCTGGGCATTGTAACAGATTTTTTCAAACACTTTTTTCCCTCCTGTATCCACTCTGTGAGTCTGTACATCCATACATTCTTCTGAAGAAGATACCGTCGCTGCTTTTTTATACGAAAGCAACATCCATCCTGAGAAAGCTCCTTTGGTTTGGTCACGTTTGTTGTTTGGCAACAAAGTTGGGAAATCTCCATAAGAAGTAATCGAATACATGACATCATCTTTATCGAATCCTGCAGGAAACATATCAATACGGCGTTCAAAACGATCTTTTACCGAAATTTTACAAGTTCCCGTATTCCAGTAATTACCGTAATTATCTGCAAAAGTGTTACCATGTCCAGCACCAATTACAAATCCTCCTGGCTTATAAGACATCGGGTTGTGTTTTTGATAGGCAAATGGGCCAAGAGGGCTATTGCCTACATGAACTCCATTGGCATAACCTTTAAATTCGGTAGCCGGAGCTCCATATTGCATATAATATTTACCATTGTGCTTCGTCATCCAAGCTCCTTCAATAAAATTCCCCCAAGGAGCTGGCTCCATGTCATTATTAGGCCCGAAGCGTTCCCAACCATGTGCAGAAGGATCCAAACCTACAACTGCTTTTATTTCGCCATAAGGACGTTGAATATCTTCAACTTCCGTTGCTGCATATAATTTTTCATAATCTGCCTGATTCCCCTTCGGCAACCAAGTATCATAATCTAC
>DATEOV010000540.1:0-8774 GCA_035273645.1 Flavobacterium sp.
ATTGGTAATTTCTTTTTTCATCGTTTTGATTTAACCCAAGACCATCGTTATACCCTATCCCCTACTACTTTAAAGATTCTTAAAGATGTAAAGAATCCATTGTCTATCAAAGTGTATCTGCAAGGAGAACTACCTGCTGAATTCAAGCGACTGCAATTGGAATCCAAACAACTATTGGAAGAATTTCAAGCGTACAATTCTAATATTATCATCGAATTTGTAGATCCTTTGGAGAACAAAGACAAAAGCATGGACAATATCAAAGAATTGTATAGAAAAGGCTTAACACCAATAAATATCACAGTTGACGACAAAGGAAAACAGTCACAATCAATGGTTTTTCCTTGGGCAATTGCTGTTTACAATAACAAAGAAGTGAATATTCCATTGTTAAAAAACATTATGGGAGCTTCAACCACACAAAAAGTGATTGGATCTGTTCAGCACCTTGAATATTCTATTTCGGATGGAATCAATAAAATTTCCAAAGACAAACAAAAGAAAGTTGCCATCATAAAAGGAAACGGCGAGCTTCAGGAGCGTCATATTGCTAAATTCCTGATGCAAGTGCGCGAAAGTTATTTCATTGGGCCATTCACTTTGGATTCAGTTGCCAAAAATCCAGAAGGAACATTAAAATCGTTGCAGAATTATGATTTGGCGGTAATTGCCAAACCAACCGAAGCTTTTACTGATGAAGAAAAACTGGTTTTGGATCAATTCATCATTCATGGAGGAAAAACCCTTTGGTTGATAGATCAAGTCAATGCCGAAATGGATAGTCTTTATAATCCTTCGGGGTCAACTTTGGCATTCCCAAAAGACTTAAATCTAAATGATATGTTCTTCAAATATGGAGTACGTATCAATCCTGACTTGGTCAAAGACGAGCAAGGAAGTCCTATAAAACTTGCCAGTGGAGAACAAGGAAGCGGAACACAATATCAGGATTTCAACTGGAAATTTGCTCCTCAAGTATATCCTATCAGCAAACATCCAATTGTAAAAAATCTCGGAGGCGTCAAATTTGATTTCGCCAATGCAATGGACACTTTGAAAAACGGAATTAAGAAAACAGTTTTATTACAGTCTTCCCCTTATTCCAAAAGAATAGGAACTCCTGTAGAAATCAGCTTGAATATGGTTTCCGAGCAGACTTCGCCAGCTGATTACCTCAATAAAGGAAATATACCAATGGCCGTTTTATTGGAAGGCACTTTTCATTCCATGTTTGAGAATCGAATTTTGCCTTTTGAAGAAAAATCATTTCAAGCCAAAGGAATAGAAGGCAAAATGATTGTAATTTCGGATGGAGACATTATAAAAAATCAATTGGATAAGACAGGACAACCTGTAGAATTGGGTTACGACCAACGTTCTGGGAATTTATACGATAACAAAGATTTTATGATGAATTGTGTCAATTATCTATTGGATGACACCGGACTTATTAACATTCGAAGCAAAGATCTTGATTTACCACTATTGGATAAAGAAAAAGTGTACAAAAACTATACCTTTACTCAATTCATAACTATCGGGCTTCCAATCTTAATTTTACTCGTATTTGGCCTCGGATTTACGTTCCTTAGAAAAAGAAAATACAGTAAATAGATGTTAATAAAAAATTTGCAATACTAGAATAGTTTACAATATATTTGTAAAGTGTATTCTAAATTTTAATTCAGAAAAAGCACACCATTAAAAACAAAACAATACAGATGAAATTTATAGTATCGAGTTCGTACTTATTAAAACAATTACAAGTTTTAGGTAGCGTTATCAACAGTAACAACACTTTGCCAATCTTGGATAACTTCTTATTTGAATTAAATAATAACGAATTAACTGTTTCGGCTTCGGATTTAGAGACTACTATGTCTGCTACATTGGCCATCGACTCAAAAAGTAAAGGAAGTGTTGCAGTACCTGCAAAATTATTATTGGAAATCCTTAAAACCTTTCCTGAACAACCCTTAACTTTTACAGTTGAAGAAAACAGCACTATAGAAATTAGTTCGAACTCAGGGAAATATGCATTGGCATATGCTCCAGGAGAAGAATTTCCAAAATCAGTAAACTTAGACAACCCATCGGTAACTCTTGTACCTGCAGATGTTTTGGCGACTGCTGTCAGCAAAACTATCTTCGCAGCAGGAAACGACGATTTACGTCCGGTAATGTCTGGGGTTTTCTTCCAGTTTTCTCCAGAAGGCTTGATTTTTGTGGCAACTGATGCTCACAAATTAGTAAAATACGCTCGCTCTGATGTAAAAGCATCTCAAGTGGCTGAGTTTATTATGCCGAAGAAACCTTTGAATATTTTAAAAAGTATCCTAAGCAGTTCAGATGCTGAAGTAAAAATAGAATACAACGATTCGAATGCTACTTTCTCTTTCGACAACTACATTTTATTATGTCGTTTAATAGATGGAAAATACCCGAATTATGAAGCGGTTATCCCAAAAGAAAATCCAAACAAATTGATGATGGAGCGTTCTCAATTCTTGAGTTCAGTACGTCGTGTTGCTATTTTCTCTAACAAAACAACACACCAAATTCGTTTGAAAGTTGCAGGAGCCGAATTAAATATTTCTGCCGAAGATATTGACTACTCTAACAAAGCAGAAGAAAGATTGACTTGTGATTACCAAGGAGACGATATGCAAATAGGTTTCAACTCCCGTTTCTTGACCGAAATGTTGAACAACCTACAATCAGATATGATAATGCTCGAAATGTCATTACCAAACAGAGCCGGAATCCTAACTCCAATAGATGGATTAGAAGAAGGCGAAACCGTAACAATGCTTGTGATGCCAGTTATGCTAAACAGCTAGTTACTTCAAAATACTAAACTAACCAAAACCATTTTTATATTTGAAAAGACCAAAATTCCTAACCAGAGTTTTGGTTTTTTTTTATGCCTTATTTGGGAGTGCCACCATAAAGAAAATGGGCCAAATCAACGTGACGGTGATTCGGCCCATTTTTTTTATGCTGTCGGGCTATTCGCGCTACTTCGGTAGCTAGCTGCTATCCCTCACTTAAACTCACAAGAACTTTAAGAGATACAAAAAAAATTAGTTTTCAAAAGAACTAGGTCAATTATCCCTTTGGTAGTTCTGTCAATTAATCTTTGTCAAAGTTTTAAACTTTGACAAAGATTAATGCAACTGAACACTCCCTAAATAACACCCATTTTTTGCATTAGGAAAGTGGCGCTTTTGTTTTTACAAATACCGTCACGAAGTGTGTAATCAAAATGCAATTCGTTGTTGCTGATTTCGACTTCAAAGCATTTGTTGGTAAGAATATCCGGAAACTCATTTGTGGTCAAACAAACCTCTATATCGTGTGTGGCGATGGCTCCGATTGCTTTTTTGGCAATTACTTTTTTGACTACTTCAATAGTTCCGTTTCGTTTATCATCTGAGTTGGTACCTCTCAAAATTTCGTCCAAAAGAACAAAAGCTGGATTCGTTTCCAATTCATCCATAATTTGCTTCAAACGCTTGATTTCGGCGAAGAAATAAGATTCACTGTCAGATAACGAATCCGAGAGTCGCATAGACACTAAAACAGGCAAAGGATGTACATTCGCCTGACTCGCACAAACTGGAGAGCCCATTCCCGTAAGCACCATATTTACTCCTAAACTACGCAGAAAAGTACTCTTACCAGACATATTGGAACCAGTCAGAATCATAAACGACTGTGGGTGAAATTTAACCTCATTCCCAACTCTTGTTTTCGGATTCAATAAAGGATGGCTTAAATTAGAAAAATCAATCTCATAATTGGTATTCAATGTTGGATAAACAAATTCAGGGTTGTTATATGAAAAATTTGCCAAACTGTTGAGCATTTCAAACTCCCCTATAACTTCAAGCCATTCTTCCAATACTACGGCATGTTGCTTTTTCCAAGCGATCATGGATTTCAAGACGTGTACATTAAAAAGAAAAGTTCCATTAAACAACAAACCTGTCACAAAATTTCCAATGCTGTCCATCTTTGAAAATAACTCGGCCAACTGCTCAAGATGAACACTTGCTTTTTGGTTTTGGAAGTTCAATTTTTGCTGTAAAGCGACTAATTTTTCAGACTGGAAACGTTCATTTTCAATTTTTTGCACCAATAAGCCGTATTGACTGATAATTACGTTTATATTATCAGCTTGGGCAATCTCCATTTTGATACGTTTTAGGAAATTCCCCAAAATCATCAAATTGAAAATAAACAAAAAAGACAGATAAGACAGGAAAACATTGTTTGAAGTTACCAAATACCCCAAAAAGCAACTTAAAAACAGTACTGGAAACAAATAGGAAATAAACACAGCTCCTTTGGACAAAGGCTTGCTATTAAAGACACTCCATTGCAATAAGGTTTTATAAAGGGTTTCATTATCCTGTCCAACTTTGGCAAGAGCCAAAAACTCCTGACGCCAATCTAACTTTTCTTTTAATTCATGAACTGCTTTATGATTCTTTAGTATTTCATCATTTGGTAAAAGCGTCAATAATTGTTTTGCCAATGTTTTTTTTCCAATAAAAGTGGCAGTTCTGTTCAGATTTTGAAATAATGAATGGTCTCCAAAAATATCCAAATCATAAGCATACGGGTGGTGAAAATCATTGAATTCTAAGCCGTTTTCAAAAGGAATTGATTTTCGTTCCAAATAGGTTATTTCGTTTTGGTTAATTTCTACCAAAGCACTTTTTATCTTTTTCTGAAAAGAAAGTTTCGAGTGGATTCGCATCAAAACAACAAAACCGGCGAACAATACAACTGCCGAAATGGCAAATATTGATTCACTGGTTTTAATGTAATAAAATAAGCTTCCTAAAAAAAGTAGAATACTTATAAGCCTTATAAAACTAATACTATTATATTTCTTATTGATTGCCTTTAACTCCTCTGAATAATTTTGGCTATTGCCTTTGTATATTTCCATCGTTTATTTTAATGATATACAAATGTAGGGAAAGTCTATTTCAATGGCAATGACAATAACAATGGTAATTTCAATAACAATCTAAATTTCAAAATCTTTAATTTAATCTAAAATCAATTCTCTTCGTGCATCGCTAATATTGGCACAATTGAAATATTGGATAATTTTTGTGTTAGGCTTGGGCTGAACAATTCGGAGAAGAAATTTCGTTTATGAGTTATCATAGCCAAAATATCAATATTTTTATGGGATATAAAATCCAAAATGGTTTCTTTAACGAGATCACTGTTTATAACGGAAAACTTAACGGGTTGGTTTTCAAATTCTGTTTTCCATTGATTAATCGTTGCCTCAGAAACATCAGACTTACTGGTTTTAACATACAAACATTTTACGACGGCAAGTGTTTTTTTTGCAATTTTGACAACTTCTCTTAATGGCTCTTTGTCTTTGTCTCTAAAACGGGTTGTGAAACCAATGGTTTTAATCTTTTCAAATTGGGCTTCTATTGGTACGCTAAGGACTGGAACATCGACAGCGGTAACAACAGCACCTGTATTCGAACCAATGAAAAAAGATTCCCAACCTGTTGCGCCAGAAGTGCCCATTACAACGAAATCTATATTTTCCTCTTTGATAACCCTTTTTATCGCATAAATCAAATCTCCATCCATGAGTTTATGACTTAGCTTAATATGGTCCAGATGTTTTTTCTTGGCCAACTCCCTCAGTTTAGGAATTTCTTCTTTGAACATGTCGAATTGTGCCAATTGTAAAGAATCAAAAATATTATAATAGTTATCAGGAATAAATTGATTATCCACAATGGGCAATTCGAAAGTATGCAATAACAACAGTTCTCCATTTACAATTTTTGCAAATTCTAATGCATGGATAAAAGCATTATTGGCGACTTTAGAAAAATCGGTGGGGAATAAAATCTTTTTCATTTCTATATGAATTAAAGGTTTAATTTTTTTGATAAAAGATTCTGCTTACTAATTCAATACTCTTACGAAATTAACTGCAAATTCATTTCTTATATGCGGTTATTTGTTGTTTTGCAGGTTGCGCGTGAGGGATAAAAGCTAGCTACCGAAGTAGCGCGGATAGCCCGACCCAGTTGAGCAAAGGGGCGTATAAGCGTCTCTATAAATAAGCCCCTTTGCTCAACTGGGGCACGCCCAAATTACTTCAAAAATCTGTAGGTTTAATGAACGGACAATATTGGGATATTGATGTGAAATGTCAACTTTTTGGAAAGACTTACCTGAAACAGTTTTTCGAAAAAGCCCCTGTGCCGTTCATGTATGGCAACCATATTTATTTTATTTTGCTCGATAAAGTTTAAAATTATTCCTTCTATATCGTTTCCTAAAACAGAATGAAATTCAATATTCTGACCTTCGAAAACGTTTTTAAAATCGACCACAAAATCATCTTTATAGACTGTGTGTGGTGGTTTAATATTCAAACAATCAATGTGTGAGTGAAAGACATTGGCCAAAGCCACTATCTTTTTTAACGGCTCGATGTCGTCCATATGAAACCTTGTGCTGAACAATATTTTTTCAATAGGCATATAACTGCATTTATCAGGAATTGCCAAAACTGTGATATTGCTTTCATTCATTATTTTTGTAGCCACTGTCCCCAAAAACACTTCCTGTAAATGGGTTACGCCCTTGGTTCCCAAAACAATAAAGTCTATATTTTCCTTTTTGGAAATTTCGATTACTTCTTTTACCAAATAGCCATGTATGAGGACGTTGCTCATTTTTATATGCCCCAAATTATTTTCTTCAGCTATCTTTCGTAAAACAGGAATCTCGTCTTTATAATTTTCGAAATCACTTAACTCTTCATATTCATAAATATCCTGCAAGTAGATGGAAACATCTAAATAAGCGGGCGAATCTAATTCATAAACATGCAAAGTAATAATTTCTGCATCTATGGCATCTGCTAGTTTTAAAGCATAAATAAAGGCGTTTTTCGAAACTTCTGAAAAATCAGTTGGGAACAATATTTTTTTCATATACTAAGTAATTTACTGAATGTCAATATTCTATATAAAGTTACAAAACTTCTAAAAACAAAGTATGATAATTGTCAATTTGATTCCTATTTAATAAAAAAATAACATAAAATGCATTGATTTCGAAGACTTGTAGGGTGGTAAGTTTTGCTTACTTTTGCATAAATTTTTTGTTATGATCCAAAACGATTCAATAGTTGCCTTAGCCACTCCTTCGGGAGCAGGTGCCATTGCCGTAATTCGAATTTCTGGCGAAGATGCCATTGCTATAGGACACTCGGTTTTTCGATCCATAAAAAACAAAGATTTAAGACAGCAAAAATCACATACGCTTCATTTGGGTCATATTGTCGATGACCAAAAAACACTGGACGAGGTTTTAGTCTCTGTTTTCAAAGGACCAAATTCATATACAGGCGAAAATACCATTGAGATTTCGTGTCACGGTTCCACCTATATTCAGCAACAAATTATTCAGTTATTGTTGCGAAAAGGTTGTAGAATGGCGGATGCAGGGGAATTTACACTTAGAGCTTTCCTAAACGGAAAACTGGATTTGTCCCAGGCCGAAGCTGTAGCCGATTTGATTTCGTCGGATAACGAAGCATCACACCAAATTGCAATGCAGCAAATGCGTGGTGGTTTCTCCAATGAGATTGCCAAACTGCGTGAAGAACTCTTGAATTTTGCCTCACTAATTGAACTTGAATTGGACTTTGCAGAAGAAGATGTAGAATTTGCAGACAGAACCCAATTTTTCGAATTATTGAACCGAATTGAATTTGTCCTCAAGCGATTAATCGATTCATTTGCCGTGGGTAATGTCATCAAAAATGGAATTCCGGTTGCAATTGTTGGTGAACCCAATGTGGGAAAATCAACGCTGTTGAATGCTTTACTGAATGAAGAGCGCGCCATTGTTTCGGAAATTGCGGGAACAACGAGAGATACAATTGAAGACGAATTGGTAATAGGCGGTATAGGATTTAGATTCATAGATACAGCGGGAATACGTGAAACTGCTGATGTGGTGGAAAGTATCGGAATTAAAAAAACGTTCGAAAAAATAGAACAGGCTCGGGTTGTTTTGTATTTAGTTGATGGTTGTCAGTTGTCAGTTGATGGAAAACTGGATAACTTACTTGTTGAAATTAACAAAACACAAAATCAATACCCGCAAAAACCCATTTTGGTTATCATCAATAAAAAAGACTTACTTTCTAAAGAAGTGATTGATGCAATAGATGTAAAACTAGCAACCAACAACCAACAGCCAATAACCATTTACATTTCTGCCAAAGAAAAACAAGGCGTTGATGAACTGAAAAATCAACTTCTTTCTTTTGTAAACACTGGAGCTTTGCGTAACAATGAAACCATCGTTACCAACACTCGTCATTATGATTCTTTATTAAAAGCTTTAGATGAAATTCAGAAAGTGAAATTCGGTCTCGAGACAAATCTTTCAAGTGATCTAATGGCGCTTGACATTAAGGAAGCTTTATACCAATTTGGAATGATCACTGGCCAAGTCACGAATGACGAATTGTTGGGTAATATCTTTGCTAATTTCTGCATCGGGAAGTAATCCTGTATTTCAAACTACCACATTAGTACGTCTAAATTAAAATAAGCATAAGGATTTCTGCGTTTTGCCATTATAAATATGACTGAAACCAGACAAGCTACTGGATACCCTCCATAACTGTTTAATGCGCTTTACCATTTTCTAATACACTCAAAGACTGGGACATAAGAAGCATACTTTGATAATCT
>DATEOV010000541.1:0-6611 GCA_035273645.1 Flavobacterium sp.
ACTTTTGCAAAAAATATGCAACTGTAAAGATGCATTCCGTGCATCTCAACATAATAACTACACAATGAAAAACACAATTATTGCCCCTTCAGTTCTAGCTGCCGATTTTGCCAATTTGCAACGTGACATCGAAATGATTAACAACAGTCAAGCTGACTGGTTTCACATAGACATCATGGATGGCGTTTTTGTTCCAAATATCTCTTTTGGAATGCCTGTTCTTGAAGCTATCACAAGACACACCAAAAAAACAGTTGACGTACATTTGATGATTGTCAACCCAGACCAATACATTAAAACATTCAAAGATCTTGGTGCCGATATTTTGACTGTACATTACGAAGCCTGCACTCACTTACACAGAACCCTTCAAGCCATCAAAGCTCAAGGAATGAAAGCTGGAGTGGCTTTAAATCCGCACACGAGTGTTGATTTATTGGAAGATGTAATCAATGATATTGATATGGTTTGTATCATGAGTGTGAATCCTGGTTTTGGGGGACAGTCTTTTATAGAAAACACTTATTCTAAAGTGAAAAAACTAAAAGATTTGATTACTAGAAAAGGAGCATCAACTATTATAGAAATTGACGGTGGTGTTACGAATAAAAACGCTTTACAATTGGTTGAAGCAGGAGCGGACGTTCTTGTAGCAGGAAGTTTTGTATTCAAAGCTGAAGACCCTATTCAAACCGTAGCCGATTTAAAACAGTTGACAACAATATAAAAATATAAAAGTCCCAATACTCATAAAAGAGACATTGGGACTTTCTTCTTTAGTAAACACTTATTTGTACTGATCAATTAAATACTTTATCAAATCGGTGGTGGTTACTATCCCAACCAACAAATGGTCTTGACAAACCGGCAAGGCATGAAATTCTTTAGTTGCCAATATTTGGGCAGCTTCTTTAATAGTCGTTTCTGGGGTAATGGTAATTAATTTTTTGGCCATGACCTGCTCTACGGTAAACATATTATAAACGGTTGTATCCACAACCTCTTCATCATCATCTATAGCATCTGCAAAGGAAATACGCAACAAATCGGTATAACTCAGCATTCCAATTATAGTTGCCCCATTCACTACAGGAATATGTCTAATTTTGTAATGCTTAAAGAGCGATTCAGCTTTTGTTAAATCATCTGAAATAGTCAGTTTAATTATATTTTTGGTCATAATTGTTGACACCGGAACTTGCTGTCTCATAACACCCTAATTTTAAATTATATGTAAATTTAAAACAGAAAATCAATCCAAAACATGATGTTTATCAGTTGCTAATTAAAACTATTTTAGGATATTAATACTTCATATTCAGCATCAACCCCACTTTCTTATACAAATCTGGAAAACGCGTTTTGAACTCCAAAGGTGTTTCAAAATAATTCTCTAAAATCACAGCCAAAAATTCATACTGGTTGGTAAATGCATAAACCCTAAAATAATTGGATTCTACTAATTGCTCCCTGAATACAGTTTCATTCACTTCTTCATTAATAATAGCATACATTCTCGAAAAAAGTACTGAGCCACTATCATTACTTTGTGATCCATGATAGTGCAAAACGTGGGCAAATTCATGGATTCCAAGATTTAAATTATCGGAAGAAATATCAAATCCCTTTTGAAAATCTTCCCAAGAGAAGACAACTGTTTTTGTGTTGGGATTAAATTCCCCCTTATGATATTGTTTAGTAATTCTAGAAAAATAGATTGAGGGATATATGATTATTGTATCAAAAACATCACAAAGATATTCTCGCATACCAAAAGACAGCATTATAAACGTGGCAGCGACATGGATCTTTACTTCTTCGGTAATTACAAAATTCTCTCGACTAACAAATTCGTATTTATTCAAAAAACAGGCTGTCCTATGCTCGAAATAGACTTTCTTTTTATTCGACAAACGAACATAAAAAGGGAATTGAGTATTTAAAAAATGGAGCGCATTGTGGCTAATTTTCTTTGGAAAAGGGCAAAAATGAACAAAAAGAGGTCTTCCAAAAACCACCCCAAAATAGTATTCCAAAAACCTAAAAAAGGCAACCAGAAGAGTTACTACAACAAAAAAAGTAAGGCTAAAAGTAAAAACTATTAGTGCAATGTTATCCATAAACAGATTTGGCAGCTTGGGTTGGTTTAAATATAAATAAAAAAAAAGCAAAATCATAAAATTCATTTACGATTTTGCTTTTATTTGTGACCGCGGAGGGGTTCGAACCCCCAACCCTCAGAGCCGAAATCTGATATTCTATCCAGTTGAACTACGCGGTCAGTATAAATTATAGATTGTTATTTAACGAGTTTAGATTAAAAAAACGTTAACCAACATTCTATTTATTTTATGTCAATAATTTTTTTACGATGGTTGAAATGGTTTTTCCCTCGGCGGTACCACCCAATTGAGCAGATGCCAATCCCATTACTTTACCCATTGAAGCAATTCCAGATGCTCCTGTTTCAGCGATGATTTTTGAAATCACTGCTTCCACTTCAGCTTCGCTTAATTGAGCCGGCAAGAATTTTTCGATTACCACGATTTGTGCCAATTCTGGTTCAGCCAAATCCAAACGATTTTGTTCTGTAAATATTCTGGCGCTTTCTTTACGAGTTTTAACTAATCTTTGAAGCAATTTAATCTCATCATCAGCCGAAATTTCTTCTTTTGAACCTGAAGCTGTCTGCGCCAATAAAAGTTCTGATTTTATAGCTCTTAATGCTTCTAATGCTACTGTATCTTTGGCTCTCATGGCGGTTTTTAATTCGTCCATGATTTGAATTGATAAACTCATATTCTGTATTTTAAATTTAAAATTTTAGATTTCAGATTGTTTCTTTAAAAACCAATCTCTGTGACTGCCCCAGATGGAAATGGAAAGCCTTTTTGAGAGAAACTATATTTTTTCTTGAACCAGAAAAGCGACTGAAAGAAGCTCTTTCTTGTTCTTAGAAAAAAATAGTTACGACAAAAAGCTTGTAATGTACAGCTGGATAAGGCCCGACAAATTTAGAAAATTTAACTCGCATTAACAACTTCTTGTTTTATGCTTTATACTCAAAAAAATAACCCGAAAATTGAATAAAATTTTCGGGCTATCTCAAAATGGTTTGAGTTAGTTAGTCTACATTGTCATGTAAATAGGAGTTGTTGGAACGTAACTGCAAGTCATTATTACTATCTGTTCCAACTGATATTCTTGAAGTAGAACTATTGGTTTGTGAACTGCTAAGGTCGATACCAAATCTCTTATAAGCTGGTTCTCTTTCTAGTTCATCCACTCTTGATACATTATCATGAAACTTATAGTTGAAATCCTTAAGTTTTTTTCTTCTTTCCTCAGCTCGGAATCTAAGTGTTTCTTCGATTGTCATGTCAACTGGAGAATTGTTCGCCAGAACAGGAATTTCAGCAACTGGTTCAGACACTTGCTTCATCGTTATATTCAATTCAGCTGGTATTACTTCCTCTTCAATTTTGGCTACAGGCTTGCTTTCCATCAAGTCATTCTCTGCTTCCATGTATTCTTCAAGCGAGTATTTTATAATCCCGTTATCAGATAATTCAGTTACTGGAACGAACTGAACAGGTTGTACTACTTTAATATCGCGAGTTTCATTTGTCAATTCAAACAAGAAATTATTTGATTCCTCTTTTGCTTGAACAGGCTCTGGTCTGCTTAATGGCAAATCGAATGAAAAAGCAGTTTGTTCTTGTTTTTCTTCAAAACGTACAGGCTCTGACCTTACTTCTCTTACTTGTTCAACAACAGGGTTTGCAACGATAAAATCGATCTCTTTCATTGGAGAGACAATTTCGAATGTTACATCCAAATTTTTGATAAATTCAGTCATACCAATTAATTCATCTTCATTGATTGAAGCAATTATTGGAGACTCAATTATAGCTGCAGGAGTTACAACATCTTCGATTAAATCAAAAACGATTCTTTCATCAGAGTTTGAAACCGGCGTTTCTGTATTTAAATTAAAGTTTGCAACAGTGTTTTTTGATAAGTCAAAAACACCTTTTTGCTCTTCTTCTAGAGTGTGAATTATTTTTTTAGGCTCAACATTTACGATTTCGTTTTGTTGTTCCACATTAAAACCTGTAGCGATAATAGTCACTGCAATGGCATCACCAAGAGTTTCGTCTTCACCAACCCCCATAATGATATTGGCATTAGAACCTGCTTCGTATTGAATATGCTCATTGATTTCAGCAATTTCATCGATAGTAATTTCATTGGTTCCAGAAACGATAAGCAACAATACGTTTTTGGCTCCTGTGATTTTATTATCATTTAAAAGTGGAGAATCTAAAGCAGCAACAATTCCTTCCTTAGCTCTATTTTCACCAGATGAAACAGAAGATCCCATAATAGCAGTTCCGCTATTATACAATACTGTTTTGGCATCACGTAAATCGATATTTTGAGTGTAGTGATGTGTTATTACTTCGGCAATTCCTCTAGAGGCAGTTGCCAAAACTTCGTCCGCTTTTGAAAACCCGGCTTTGAAACCTAGATTCCCATATACTTCTCTTAATTTATTATTATTGATAACGATTAAAGAATCGACTTGCTTGCGCAATTTTTCGATACCAATAAGCGCTTGTTCTTGACGTACTTTACCTTCAAACAAGAATGGCAAAGTCACGATTCCAACTGTAAGTATGTCTCTTTCTTTAGCCAATTGAGCGATAACTGGTGCAGCTCCAGTTCCAGTTCCACCACCCATTCCGGCAGTGATAAATACCATTTTAGTATTTACATCCAACACTTTTTCAATATCAGCAATACTTTCTATAGCTGATTGATGTCCTACATCTGGGTTAGCACCCGCTCCTAAACCTTCGGTTAAATGTGCTCCTAACTGAATTTTGTTAGGCACACCACTATTCTCAAGCGCTTGAGAATCGGTATTACAGACGATAAAATCAACGCCTTTAATCCCTTGTTTAAACATGTGGTTTATAGCGTTACTACCGCCACCACCTACTCCAATTACTTTGATTACATTTGATTGATTTTTTGGTAAATCAAATGAAATACTTCCAAATTCTGTGTTGCTTGGCATCATATGGGGTTTTAATTTTTTATTAACTTTATCTCTAACTACTCTAGGCTTGGGGCAAAAAGGAGGTATGATAACATCTTTATTCTTTATTTATTATTCTGCGTTGTCCAAAAAATCTTTAATCTTGTCCACATATTTATCAAAAAACGATCTTCTTATCTTATTTTCAGTAGATTCCTCCCTAACAGGATCTACTTGAAGGACTCTTTCGGGTTGTACATAAACCTCTTCTTTAATTTCTACTTTTTCTTCAACAATAGGCTCTCTATAATAAGTTACTTTTTCAGGTGTTACGGTTGCCTGCATTTTAACAGCACTTTGTGTTTTGTTTTCAATGCTGTTCATTACCAATCCAACTGCTGTGGCATATAATGGGCTTGAAATTTCTTCATCAGAGTTTCCAGCTAGGTGCTCGTTCGGATAACCAATTCTAGTATCCATTCCGGTAATATATTCCACCAATTGCTTGATATGTTTCAATTGTGCACCACCACCTGTAAGAACGATTCCTGCAATCAACTTTTTACGAGGGTCTTCATGTCCATAAGCTCTTACTTCGGTAAAAACTTGTTCAATGATTTCAACAACTCTGGCATTTATAATTTTTGAAAGGTTTTTTAACGAAATCTCCTTAGGCTCTCTTCCTCTTAATCCCGGTATAGAAACAATCTCATTGTCTTTATTTTCTCCTGGCCAAGCAGAACCAAATTTCACTTTCAATAATTCGGCTTGTTTTTCTATAATCGAACAACCCTCTTTAATATCATCTGTAATTACATTTCCTCCAAAAGGTATCACTGCAGTATGACGAATGATTCCATCTTTGAAAATAGCCAAATCAGTTGTTCCACCTCCAATATCGATAAGAGCAACTCCTGCTTCTTTTTCTTCTTGACTCAAAACTGCATCGGAAGAAGCTAATGGCTCCAATGTCAAGCCTGACAATTCGATACCTGAGCTTTGAATACATCTTCCAACGTTTCTGATAGAAGAAGCCTGTCCAACTACTACATGAAAACTACTTTCCAATCTTCCACCATACATTCCGATTGGCTCCTTAACATCCGATTGTCCATCAATTTTAAATTCTTGAGGCAATACATGAATAATCTCTTCTCCTGGCAACATGGCCAATTTATGAACTTGATTGATCAATAAATCAATATCGTTTCCTCCTATAACTTCCTCAGGATTGCTTCTACTGATGTAATCGCTATGCTGAATACTTCTGATATGCTGACCTGCAATACCAACTACAACATCTTTTATTTTATACCCAGAATTATTTTCTGCCTCAAGTATTGCTTGCTGAATAGATTGAATGGTTTGCGTAATATTATTCACAACGCCTCTAGCCACACCTAAGCTTTTAGATTTTCCAACACCTAAAATTTCAAGCTTACCATACTCATTCTTTTTGCCTATCATGGCAACAATTTTCGTCGTCCCAATATCTAGACCTACTGCAATATTCTCTTTTTCCATTTTCTATTATTTTGTGCAAACTACTTGTTCCGTAAATCTGAGA
>DATEOV010000542.1:0-2727 GCA_035273645.1 Flavobacterium sp.
GTGCTCGAAAGAATAACCTTAAATATCTTTCTTGTCAATCCATTTTCCCACCGTTGGTGGAACGTAATTCTCCATTTTATCCAAAAGATCATCAATAGTGTCACTTACCAAAAGCATTTGTTGGTTTACTTCTTTCAAAAGCCCCTTATCTGTCATTGTTTGAATAAAAACAATTAAAGAGTCATAATAACAGTCAACATTCAAAATAGCAATCGGTTTTTTATGCAATCCGAGTTGTCCCCAAGTCAGCATTTCGAATAGTTCGTCCAATGTTCCGAAACCACCCGGAAGTGCAATTACGCCGTCGCAAAGATCATTCATTTTGGTCTTTCTTTCGTGCATGGTATCAACTAAAATCAATTCTGTGAGTAGTTTGTGGGCTATTTCTTTTGATCTCAAAAAGTTAGGCAAAACTCCTATTGCTTTTCCTCCATTGTTCAAAACGCCGTCAGCAACGGCGCCCATAAGTCCAACGTTGGCACCACCATACACTAATTCGATGTTTCGTTTGGCAAATGTTTCTCCAAGCAAAGTCGCTTGCGAAGTATAAACTTCTTCGGTTCCTGAACTTGAACCACAGAATACGGTTATCCTTTTCATCCTTTTTATTTTAGAATTTAATTCATTTGTAAAAAGTTATACTGTTATAAAACTCATACATTCTTAAATCCAAATATAAACATTAACCATCAGAATAAGCAACAGTATTATTGCTCTTAAAACCTAATATTTCTCATTATCTTCTGATGAAAAACGATTTGTTTGGTTTCAAAAACTTAATTTTGCCTTTCCATAATACCTAAAAATAAAATCTATGTCTTTTCAACCTGTATTTGCCGAGTTTTGGGAAAAAGTAAAAGAAAGTATCGCCAATAAAACTTATGCCAAATTGACTTTGGCCAAAACCATAGGCGACACTGACTTAAAAAATATTTATGTGCGTCCGGTTTTGAATGATGGAGTTTTTAGTCTTTCAGTTACGGCGCGTTACAAAACCGAGGAAATAGAAAGTTTTCACACGCTTGATGAAGCTTATATTGTTTTGGCTCCATACATGAACAATCCGTTCTTAACTGCTCTATTGTTCACCACCGAAAATGATATTACCTTCAAACTGAATAAAAAACGTGTTGGAAGTATTATCGAACAAGCACCTACTTTTAAAAACGCTTCGGATGTAATTTTGGAGATGAAAGAAAAGGGGATAACGATTTAAGATTACAGACCCGAGTGATAGCGAACTGGCGAAGCAATTTAGATTTTTAATTTAAAAAAAGGCCCGCTCAGATTTTAGTTCCTAATCTAATAATTAATGATGCAATTAAAAACAATCCTTGTCGATGATGAAATTTTAAATCTTAAAAATTTAGAAATCCTTTTGAATGAAAATTTCAAGGAGATAGAAATCATAGGATTATTTCAAAATGTGGAAGACGCCAGACACTTTATTGAAAATAACACAATTGACTTAGTTTTTTTGGATATTGCTATGCCAATTTCTGATGGTTTTGATTTATTGAATTTTTTTCCAAAAAGAATTTTCCAAACCATTTTTGTTACGGCTTATGAAGAATTTGCAATAAAAGCAATACGCGCCGGAGCGATTGATTATATTCTTAAACCATTTATTCTTGAAGAATTAAAAATAGCTGTCAAAAAAGCTATCGAACTAAACCTTCACCAAAAAGACATCTCTTCAAAACAAACCATCACAATTACATACGAAGGAGGAAAATCAATTCTTGCTTTTGATGAAATCATAAATCTAAAAGGTCTTGATAATCTTTCCGTTTTTTATTTAACTGGAAACAGAACCATAGTTGTATCAAAAACATTAAAATACTATGAAAATTTATTAGGAAATCGTTTTGTAAGAATTCACAAATCTTATATTGTTAACCTTGATTTTATCGGGAAGATAGTTACAAACAAACCCCATTTTATCGAATTAAAAAACGGCAAAGAGTTACCGGTTTCGAGACGTAATTTTAAATATTTAAATGAACTTGTTAAAAAAAGTTTATGAAAATACACGTAACCCTATTCATTAGTTTTTTATTTTCGATTGGATTTGCTCAAGAACAATTCAAATTTCGTCGTTTTACAACTGATGATGGTTTACCAACCAATTCGATTTATGCAATTACCGAAGACAGAAAAGGTAATTTAGTGCTGGGCACAGACAATGGATTGACTTTTTTTGACGGCACTGATTTTAAAACTTTAAATGTTAAAGACGGCTTAATTAATCCTTACATCGTTGGTCTCACAAATGATGAAAAAGGGAATATTTGGTTCATTAACTATGGCGGTAAGCTTCAAAAAATTGTAAACAACAAAATTAGCACCACCAATGTATTTGCCGAATATTATAATCAAATAACAAACACAAATAACAAAATCTATTTATTTACTTCGCAACGATGGAATAAAAACAAACAGTATACCAGTATTGGAATTTCTAAATACAATAATTATAGAATTGATACGGATACCTTAAACAGAAATCCTAAAATAGCCCCCCAAATTCTGTCGCAAAACAATGAAATTATTGAACTTCACAATAATACTCTTCATTATAAAAAAAATGTGATCGCTTTACCGAAAGAAGTTAAATTCATACACAAAGTGATCTTTAGAAATAAAGTTGTTTATATTCTTGAAGATACAAAACTCTACGCTTTAGATCATAAAAGTGTTTTGATCCATACCATCAAATTACCACAA
>DATEOV010000543.1:0-2779 GCA_035273645.1 Flavobacterium sp.
ATTATAATTAATTGCTAAATTTAGCGTGAGAAACAATTTATAAAATTAAAAAAATAACACCTAAATACTACAAATAGTACAAAACCTTTCTTAAAATTATCAAAACAAATGATTATTCTTTCATAAAAAAATATATTTTTACAATATAAACTTACAACTAACACAAAAAATGAAAAAATTAATTCTTGCTATGTTATTTGCCGCCTTTTGGGTAACAAATTCTTTTTCACAAGAAGCTACTTTTGTCACTTCGGTTGAAGGCATAAAAGAATATAGCTTACCTAATGGATTGAAAATTTTGCTAATCCCAGATGCCGCACAATCCAATGTGATTGTAAACATTGTTTATGGTGTTGGTTCTCGTCACGAAGGATATGGTGAATCGGGTATGGCGCATTTGCTGGAACATATGTTATTCAAACGCTCCGCAAAATTTACTGATATCAAAAAAACGATTGCCGATAAAGGAGCTCAAGCCAATGGTACAACCTCTTATGACCGTACCAACTATTATGAAGTTCTACCAGCCACAGATGAAAATCTAAAATGGGCATTGGAAATGGAATCGGATAGAATGGTGACTTCAGCTATCCTTCAATCAGATTTAGATACTGAATTCAGTGTAGTCCGCAATGAGTTTGAAATGGGAGAAAATAACCCTGAAGGAGTTTTAAACGAAAGAATTCTTTCTACTGCGTATTTGTGGCACAATTATGGAAAATCAACCATAGGTAGTAAAGAAGATATCGAACGTGTACCTGCTAGCCGCCTTAAAGTATTTTATCAAAAATACTACCAACCCAATAATGCAACCTTAATTATAGGCGGGAAATTTGATGAGAAAAAAACACTTTCCTGGATTAAAGAATATTTTGCCTCAATTCCAAAATCAAAAAACGAAATTGAAAAAACATATACCGTAGAACCAGCTCAAGACGGCGAAAGATTTGTGGAACTAAAAAGAAATGGAGATCTTCAATACATTGCTATGGCCTATCACACTCCCTGTTTCTCAGACAAAGAGTTTGCTGCCAACGACGCATTAATTTCAATATTAACCAACAACCCTTCTGGTATTTTGTATAAAACATTAGTGGAAACTAAATTATCGACTAATGTCTATGGATACACTCAATCATTAAAAGATCCAGGATACAGCTATTTTTCCACTGAAATTGCCAAAGACAAAGACATAAACGCAGTTCAAAAAGCCTTTTTGGAAACCATGAATAATGTTCCTAAAATGACTTTTACGGAAGAAGATCTAAAGCGTGCCAAAAATGAATTGCTTAAACAATTTGAAAACACTTATAACAAAACCCTTAACTTATCAGTTGCCATGACAGAATTCATTGCAGCTGGTGATTGGCGTTTATTTTTTCTAAACAGAGACAATATAGAAGCGCTGACAGTTGCCGACATTCAAAACGCAGCCAAAAAATACTATCTGCAAACCAATAGAACTTGGGGACGTTTTATTCCGGAAGCAACTAGCGAAAGAACCAAAGTAAGCGACACCAAAGATATAACGGCTCTTGTAAATGGATACAAAGGAAAAGCAATGGAGGCCAATACTAATACCTTTGAAGCTACTGTTTCCAATATTATAAAATCTACTGAAGAAGGAAAATTAGCCTCGGGAGGAAAATATGCCCTATTGGAAAAGCCAGCCAAAGGGAACAAAATTGAAGCCCGAATATTGTTGAGAATGGGAGATGAAAAATCATTGAGCCAAAAATCAATGATTGCCAATTTAACAAGCAACATGCTGAGATTAGGAACTAAAACCAGAAGCAAAAAAGACATTAACGATCAACTTGACCAATACAAAATAAACTTAAGTGTAGGAGGAACTGTTGATGGTTTATATGTGAGAATCAGTACAGATAAAGCCAATTTAAGCAATGCCTTAAACTTGGTTCAAGACATTCTAAGAAACCCTTCTTTTGATGTTAGTGAGTTTGAAAAATTGAAACTGGAAACCAAAAGCGGATTGGAATCTAACAGAAATGAACCTCAGGCTGTTGCTAGTCAAGAATTGACAAAATTAACCGCTTTGTACCCAAAAACACATCCTTATTATTCGGAATCAATTGATGAAAGCTTAGCTACTTTAGACAAGGTATCCATTGAGGACGTTAAGAACTTTTATGCTACCTTTTATGGCGGATCCAACAGTATTTCATCGTTTGTAGGTGGTATTGATAAAGACCTCATCAAAAAATTCTTGAATAGCACTTTTGATAACTGGAACTCAAAAATTGCTTACAAAAGAATTCCATCTCAATATTTTGATGTAAAATCAAGTGAAAAAACTATTCAAATAAATGACAAAACAAACGCCTTTTTATTTGGTAAAATAAATTTGAATATAGGTGAAAAAAATCCAGATTATCCTGCTTTAGAAATGGCAAACGAGTTATTGGGTGGAGGAACTTTCATGTCCTCCAGAATTCCGCAACGATTGCGTGAAACTGAGGGGTTAAGCTATGGTGCTGGTTCTTATATACAGGCAAATGTTATTGACCCTACATCAGATTGGGGAGTTTATGCCATTTATAATCCTACAATGAAGGATAAATTGACAACTGCACTTAATGAAGAAATCCAAAAAGCAATCAGTAAAGGTTTCACCAAAGAAGAATTTGACAGTTCTTTAAAATCCTGGTTACAAAACAGACAAACGATGCTTGGAACTGATGAGTTCTTGGTTCGTGAACTGAGAGAAAATATGGACTCAGGTAAAACTTTCAAAGATTATGAAGACTTTGAAACTAAA
>DATEOV010000544.1:0-5635 GCA_035273645.1 Flavobacterium sp.
TTATCGTATAAATACTATGGAAATACTCTTGCCACCATTGCGAGAGCGAAATGAAGACAAAATTCCGTTATCGCATTATCTTTTACAAAAAATGATGGCTAAATACGAACGAGATGAAATTACTTTTGACGAAAAAGCATTAGACCAAATAGAAAAACACGCTTGGAATGGTAATATTCGAGAAATGGAAAATAGAATTGAGCGTGCCGTGATTCTTTGTGAAAACAATCTCATAACATTTTCAGATTTGGATTTGGAACAAATAACAGCTTACGAAGAAATTCAAGAAGATATTCAGCTTTCGGCTGTAGAAAAAGCAGCTATCGAAAAAATACTGGCAAAGAACAATAACAATATTAGTAAAACAGCTGAAGAATTAGGATTATCACGAGCATCATTATATAGACGCTTAGAAAAATATAATATTACCACAAACTAATATGTATAAATCTTTGAAAACATACCATCACCTTTTTTTTCGATTAATTTTAATTCTTTCCAGTATTATAATTTCAATTTTTCTTTTTCAAAAAGGATTGATTTTTTCGGCAATATTCGGTTTTCTCATAACTTTTCTATTCATTCTTGAAATGTATTTTTATCTAAAAAATGCCTTTTTAGTTTACGACAGAACAATTACCTCTATTTTGCAAAACGATTTTACATCAGATTTTTCAAAGCATAAATCCTATCAAAACTATTCAACATTATTCAAATTGTATGAAAATCTAAAAAACAAACAAAATGAACAAGTTTCAAAAGACATTGTTTATAGTTCCATTTTAAACAATATTGAAACGGGGATTATTATTCTGCAAAAAGGAGAAACTGACTGGAATATATTTTTGATGAATGATTATTTTTCGAAACATTTTGATGTCCCAAAGGTTTCCAAATTGAACTACCTAAAAAATCATTTACCTTCCCTATGCGAAATTATCGAAGAACGGGATTTTCAAGAAATTAAAACATCATTAGAGATACGTGTCAATCAACAGGACACACAAACGTTTGTAATGCAAACCTCAAGGAGTCAAATTTTTAATCACGATTACTTTATTGTTTTGTTAGACTCCATTCAAAATGTAATTGAGAAAAAAGAGAAAGAGGCTTGGATTAATTTAATGAAAGTTATTTCACATGAGCTTTTGAATTCGATTACCCCTATTCGATCACTTTCCCAAAATCTACAGGACTTAGTTCAACAGGAAAGCATTTCGGCAGAAGATTTAGATGATATGAAAACTAGTGTTGCCACGATGTTGAGGAGAAGTGACCATTTGCAACAATTTGTAGAGAGTTACCGCAAACTAGCTATGTTGCCATCACCACAAAAAGAAAAAATTGAATTGTCGAAATTGATTGAGAATAGTTTACAGATTATGGCTCCTATCTTCAAAAAGGAACAAATAGTAGTCATAAACAATATTGCTTTCGATCGCCGACTAAATGTTGATCCTCTGCAAATGGAACAGGTATTGATCAATCTCTTGACAAATTGTATTCATGCCCTAGCGGATACTGAAAAAAAACAGATTGTAGTTTCAGCGGAAGTCAAAGAAAAGAGAACTTTCATTATGATTACCGATAATGGAAATGGTGTTGAAAATGAGATAGAAAGTAAAATATTTTTACCTTTTTTTACCACACGAAAAGAAGGTGCTGGAATTGGTCTTACGTTATCAAAAAACATTGTGGAAGCGCACGGAGGCTATCTGGCGCATAGAAATGAAAATGAGCAAACCACTTTTCTAATTTGTTTAGTTGATAATTAATTTTAAACAATTATTAGTTCAGTTTGTGTTAGGAGCATATCCGTAAATTCTAATGCAATTTTGTACTGGTAATCTTTTGTCTTAAATTTGCGCAACTGTCACAAGCGATTAACACTAAAAATTATGAATTTCTGATATTGAATTATATAGAAGTAATAAAAATCATAATTATTACTTTGCTATTACGTTCAGTATCAATTGTGTCGACAAAATTTTACTTATAGAGAGGAGTCAAGATCAAGTTAAATGAAGAGGAAGTGAAAAAAGCGGAAAATAAAGACGCAAGCTGGATTATTTGTGAGGAATGTCAGGGACGTGGCAAAAAAAGTCGAGGACTTACTAAAAAAGCGCGACGCCATTACCAGATGGCATTCGATCAATTTATAAAAACGAAAGATGAAGGGCCTGCCCCAGTTCTTCCTAAAGGCCATCTACACTCATGCTTGAAATGTTGCGGATCCGGGTTACTTTATTCTGCTATTCCTCCTATCGCGGATAAAGAAATCTATCCACACGTTGCTATTATTGGAGGCGGTATTGGAGGAGTGGCTTTAGCTGTGGCTTGTTTGCACCGCAGGATACCTTTTACCATTTATGAGCGCGATAGCAACTTCAATGCTCGATCTCAGGGTTACGGACTCACTTTGCAACAAGCTAGTAAAGCGATCGAGGGATTAGGCATTTTCTCGTTAGATGAAGGTGTGGTTTCAACAAGACATTTGGTTCATACTACAGAAGGAAAAGTGATTGGTGAATGGGGAATCAGAAAGTGGATACAGTCAGATATTAAAACATCTGCGAAACGTTCAAATGTACATATCGCACGGCAATCTTTACGCTTAGCTCTAGTTGAGCAGCTCGGCGGACATGACATTATACAGTGGGGACATCAGTTAGTCGACTTTAAGGAATGCGAAGATCAAAGTGTTAATCTAAGTTTTCAAGTGAATGGTGAGATAAAGAGCGTTAAAGCTGATCTTGTGGTTGGAGCTGATGGTATTCGTAGTTCGGTGCGGAGATTGCTGATTGGTGAGGATATTACCCCTTTACGCTACCTAGGTTGTATTGTAATATTAGGTATTTGTCCCTTGGAGGCTCTTGAAGGACTTGATAGTTCTTTACTAGATTCTGCCACAGTATTTCAAACCGCCAATGGTAATGAGCGAATCTACATAATGCCATATACGTCAGACTCAGTGATGTGGCAACTTAGCTTCCCAATGCCAGAGGAAGAGGCTAAAGCATTAAGTGCTCAAGGACCTCAAGCTCTCAAGAAAGAAGCGTGTCGTAGAACTCAGTGGCACGATCCCATTCCTCAGATTTTAACCACGACTCTCGATGCTCAGGTTTCTGGTTATCCAGTTTATGATCGCGAATTACTTGAGCCAGAACTGTTGAAGAAAGGAGGTCAAGTGACTCTTATCGGAGATGCGGCTCACCCAATGAGTCCATTCAAAGGACAAGGGGCGAATCAAGCACTATTGGATGCACTCGCGCTTGCTCGGGGAATCTCGAGAGGATGTAGAGCTTCATCTCAATGGAAAAAGGCTGGAGTGAGGGAAAGTGTATTAACTGATTTTGAATCAGAAATGTTAGAACGCAGTGCTACTAAAGTGAAAGATTCAGCAGAGGCTGCGAATTTCCTGCATTCCGAAATTGTACTTCATGAAGGTGATGAACCGAGAGGACGATGCCTAAAGAAAAAAGAAGCATAACATAACTTAGATTATTGGTTATGTTTATGGTCTCAGCTCTATTTTTACAAACTATTCAATACAATCTCCATCATATAAAATATATTGGATTATTGTTTTTATTTAAGACTCATCCTCATTTAAATCACTTATCGCGTTAATCTGGTCAAGTATATTAGTTTGATTTGGCGAAATGTGGTTTTTGGCTTCAGGGATGTTTTCTTTTTTAAATAACAATGTTAAAGCATTATGAAGTTTTAACAATACGTCTTTATCTTCTTTATCAATATCTACAGCAGTATTAAAATCAAAAATATAATTATTTGAATTTCGTACTTCTATTTTTATTGTTTTAGATGTGACTTTAAATTTTACTATATCCATTCTTAAAAGGAATATTATTAGTTTTTTGTAAAAAAAAGACAAAAAAAAACTCCATTATTTCTAATGAAGTTTTTGTGGGCGATGAGGGGTTCGAACCCCCGACCCCCTCGGTGTAAACGAGGTGCTCTGAACCAGCTGAGCTAATCGCCCTATTGCGTGTGCAAATATACAACTAGAACTCGTAATTGCAAGCGAAATTTAAAAAAAATAGAATAAAAATTACTTCGTTTTTCTTTAGTTACTCATAAACAGTATTTTATTGAATATTGAATCTCTATATTTTTTTTGGTTATCATCTTCTTATAGCCTTACATTTGTATTATAAAACAAAGATAATGGCCCGATACCAAGAAAATGATTTACCAAAATCAAAAATTACTGCAAGTTCCCTTCAAAAAGCAATCCTGATTTTCAAATATGCGGATAATCACAAATGGAAATTTTATGTTGGATTGGTATTTTTACTGCTTACCAGTGTTACTGCCCTAGCCTTTCCTAAATTTATGGGAATGCTTGTAGATTGTGTTAACAAAAAAGATGCTGATTTGGCCAATGAGATAGCTTTAGGCTTAGGATTGGTACTATTATTACAATCTTTATTCTCCTTTTTTAGACTTTCTTTATTCGTCAATTTTACGGAAAATACATTAGCCAATGTTCGTTTGGCTTTATATACCAACTTGGTTAAATTGCCTATGTCGTTTTTCTCCCAAAAGCGTGTTGGAGAATTGAATAGCCGAATCAGTAACGATATTACTCAAATTCAAGATACATTAACCACAACAATTGCCGAGTTTTTAAGACAATTTATATTAATTATCGGAAGTTTTGCAATGCTGGCCAGTATCAATATCAAATTGACCATTATGATGGTTTCAGTTGTGCCGTTGGTTGGAGTTGCTGCCGTTATTTTTGGAAGATTTATTCGAAAATATTCTAAAAAAGTACAAGATCAGGTAGCCGAAAGTCAAGTAGTTGTTGAAGAAACCATGCAAGGAATCAGTATTGTTAAGGCTTTTGCCAATGAATGGTACGAGATTGCCCGATACAAAGATAAAATTAGAGAAGTTGTTAAAATGGGTATTAAAGGAGGGCAATTTAGAGGTTTCTTTGCTTCCTTTATTATTATCTGTTTGTTTGGAACGATTGTGGCGGTTGTTTGGTACGGAGTGCAATTGAGTATTGCTGGAGAAATTACTGTTGGGGAATTATTTACCTTTATATTATACTCCAGTTATGTAGGGGCTTCATCAGGTGGAATTGCCGAGTTATACGCACAAATGCAAAAAGCAATTGGTGCTACCGAAAGAGTTTTTGAATTATTGGACGAAACTCCCGAAAAAATCAATTCAAACGTACATATTCCTTCCATAAATAAAATAAAAGGCGATGTAACTTTCAATAATGTAGCTTTTAGTTATCCTTCAAGAAAAGAAGTTAAGGTATTGAAAGACATTAATTTCTCTGCTGAATTTGGACAAAAAATTGCCATTGTTGGACCAAGTGGAATGGGAAAATCTACAATTGCTTCTTTATTATTACGTTTTTATGATATTGAAAGTGGTGAAATTTTAATCGACGGAAAAAATATTTACGATTATGATTTAGAGAATCTTCGTGGTAATATGAGTATTGTACCTCAAGATGTAATCCTTTTTGGAGGAACCATAAAGGAAAACATCGCTTACGGTAAACCAAATGCCACTGATGAAGAAATTATTTTGGCTGCAAAACAAGCCAATGCTTATATTTTCATTGAAAGTTTCCCTGAGAAATTTGAAA
>DATEOV010000545.1:0-7923 GCA_035273645.1 Flavobacterium sp.
AAATTGTTGAAGCTATTCGAATAGCCGAAAAAAACACTTCTGGCGAAATTAGGGTTCATTTAGAAAAAACAACCTCCATCGATCCTTATGATCGTGCAAAAGAAGTTTTTCATGAATTAAAAATGGATGAGACTGAACTTAAAAATGGGGTTCTTATTTACCTCGCCGTTGATGACCATCACTTTATTATTTGTGGAGACAAAGGCATAAACGATTTAGTCGAACCCGATTTTTGGGATTGCACCCGTGATGTGATGACGTCACATTTTAAAAAAGGAGACTTTAAGCAAGGCCTTGTTGATGGAATTCTGAGAGCAGGAGAGCGATTAAAAAAACATTTTCCTTGGCAAGAAGGCGACACCAACGAATTATCAAACGAAATATCAAAAGGATAAATAATGGAAATTCCAACAAAGAAAAATTCAAATTCCAAAGGAATTTTACAATCCATCTTCTTACTACTTGTACTTTTTTCAAGCAATTGTATCTTCTCACAATTTACAATTCCTGAGAAACCCAGTTTTCAAACTTCGGTTTATGATTATGCCAATGTTTTAAGCCCGGAGGAAAAAACGCAACTCGAAGAAAAACTCATCAAATATTCAGATTCCACAACAACTCAAATTGTTGTGATAACAATAGAAAGTCTAAAAAACGAAGACATTGGAATCCTAACACCAAAATGGGCGCAGCAATGGGGAATTGGAGGAACAGCAAAAGATGACAATGGTGTTCTTATTTTATTGGCGAAAGCCGAAAGAAAAATATGGATTTCCCCTGGTTATGGATTGGAAGACAGACTAACCGCCGGGATTGGTGGAGAAATCACCAGAAATATTATTATTCCAGAATTTAAAGCCGGAAGTTATTACCGAGGTTTAGACAAAGGAACCGATGCTATTATTGATGTTTTCAAAGGCAAATACAAAGGCGAGCGTAAACAAACCAAACAAAAAGATTTTCCAATATTACCATTCATTGTCATTGTTGTCATCATTTTGATTTTATTTTCTAAAAACAAAAATGCTGGCGGTGGAGGAAATTCTGGAAACCAAGGCGGTGGAGGCCCTAGCCTACTCGACGTCATTATCCTAAGTAGTCTCGGAAGAGGTGGCGGAGGTGGTGGTTTCGGCGGGTCATCCGGTGGAGGTTTTGGTGGCGGAGGCGGTGGCTTCGGTGGAGGTTTTGGCGGTGGCGGATTCTCTGGTGGAGGTTCTGGCGGAAGCTGGTAAAAAGTATTCATAAAGTATTCATAATCTAAAAGAGAGTTCTGTACGGACTCTCTTTTTTGCTTTTGGAAACAATCTTGGTTTTGAAAACTGATGCCCTAGCCCAGATGGAAACGACATCCTGTTATCCCGGGGTTCGGGACAACAGATATAGTGTACAGCTGGATAAAGCTCCTCAAACAAAAATGGTATTACACTCTTGAACTGAGATACCACAAGGATTAGTTTGTTTGAAAATTAAATTAAAAAAATTAAAAAAAAGTCTATATTTGACTCATAAATGTATTCTCCAGAAGAATTCATTGAATTTTATATCATTATAAAAATTAATTATCCAGAATGCTTTCACATAAAACCAAATATGCCCTTAAGGCGCTTCTTTATTTAGCTGAGCAAGATGAAAACCATATTTCAAGAACCATTGAAATTGCGGAAGGTGCCTCTATTCCAAAAAAATTTTTGGAACAAATACTTTTGGATTTAAAAAGGGGACATTTTGTAGGTAGCAAGCAAGGAAAATACGGAGGTTATTATCTTTTAAAAGACAAAGAAAGTATTACTTTGGCCGATATTCACCGATTATTTGACGGTGCAATCGCATTACTTCCATGTGCTTCATTAAATTTTTACGAACGTTGTTCAGATTGTGTAAGCGAGTCCGAGTGCGCATTACGACACGGATTAGTGGCTATTCGCGATGAAACTTTGAAAGCAATGCAAGGCATTACTATCGCCTCATTGGTAAAAAAATAAAAAAATATTTCCTAAACTATACTAAGTTTGTAGAATTTGTATATATTTGCATCAAATTAACGTATGATTAACAATCAAATTTATCCTTATGCAACCAATTACAAACAAAAAAATTGAAGTCAGGAAAACAAATAAGATAACTATTCTTTCAACTATTGAAAAAAATATCACTCAAGTGATGTGTATGTGTATGTGCTAGACCCTTAAAAAAATTTTATTTTAAATTCTACTAATTACATATAATATACAAAATAATGAGAACTATATCTATAAAAACAATTGCAAGCCTATTATTATTATTTATTTTTTCAACTTCATGGGCTCAAAGCCAAGTAAAAGGAGTTGTTACAGACAATCAAAGTAATTTTTTGCCTGGTGCAAACATTGTCATAAAAGGAACAAAATACAATACAGTCTCTGATGCCAATGGAAAATTCAGCCTTGATACTCACGAGAAACTTCCTTTTACCCTTTTAATACAATATGTAGGTTATACTACCAAAGAAATAAAAATCATCCAACCAACGGAAGCTCCATTAGAAATAAGCCTAACACCTGAAGGCGAAAATGTTCTAGTTGAAGTGGTAGTATCCTCTAGACGCCGAATCGAAAAAGTGCAAGATGTCCCAATTGCGATATCAGTTGTAACTGGTAAACAGGCAGAACAAACAGGTGCTTTCAATGTGAACCGCATAAAAGAATTGGTTCCGTCTGTACAACTTTATTCTTCAAACCCAAGAAATACTGGAATCAACATACGTGGCCTCGGTTCTCCATTCGGACTTACCAATGATGGTATCGATCCAGGTGTTGGTTTCTATGTGGATGGTGTCTATTATGCACGTCCAGCCGCTACAACTCTAGATTTTATAGATGTAGAGCAAATTGAGGTGTTGCGTGGGCCACAAGGAACCTTGTTTGGTAAAAACACAACTTCTGGTGCTTTTAACATCACTTCTCGAAAACCAAGTTTCACATCAGGTGCTGATTTCGAAGTGAGTTACGGAAATTATGCATACCTACAAGCAAAGGCTTCTGTTACTGGAGCTTTGGGCAAAAAAGTAGCTGGTAGATTGTCATTTTCTGGCACACAACGTGATGGTGTAATCGATAATATTGCAACAGGAAAACCTACAAACACGTTAAACAATCAAGGTATTAGAGGTCAATTACTTTTTACTCCGTCAGAAAGAACCAATATTACATTGGCGGGAGACATTACCACTCAACATAATGATGGATATGCCCAAGTTGTTGCAGGTGTTGCACCTACAAAAAGAAAACCTTACCGTCAATTTGATGCAATTATTGCCGATTTGAATTATCAACTACCAAGTTTGAATGCCTTTGACCGTAAGATTGACCACGATACGCCTTGGCGTTCCAATCAAGATTTAGGTGGAGCATCCCTTAATATTGATACCAAAATTGGAAACGGAACACTTACCTCAACAACAGCATGGCGTTTTTGGACCTGGGATCCATCCAATGACAGGGATTTCACAGGCTTACAGGTACTTGCCAAGTCACAAAATCCTTCAAGACAAACACAAATAACACAAGAGGTTCGTTATGCTGGAAAAATTACATCAAGAATAACTGGTGTTGCAGGTTTCTTTTTTATTGACCAAACATCAAAAACAAAAGGTACAGAAGAATCAGGAAATGCTCAATGGAGATTTTCTCAACAGAGCGTTAATTATAATAACAATGGTGTAAGTACACCTGTACCATTAGCATTATGGCAAACTCCTGATCTTCTTGAAGGATACGGTATAAAAACAGATGCCAAAATACATTCAGCAAGTACTGCAGTTTTCGGTCAATTGGACTGGGCAGTAACTGATAAATTACATGTATTACCAGGTTTACGATATAATTTTGATAAAAAAATTGCAGACTATAACCGTAAAACATACGGAGGTCTTCAAACTACCGATCCTCAACTATTAGCTATTAAAAAAGCTGTTTATACTGATCAGCAATTTTCAACAGATATTGATGATACTGACTTTTCTGGAAATATAACAGTATCTTATAAAGTTACTGACAAAATCAATGCTTATGGTACTTATGCCAAAAGCTACAAACCAGTTGGTGTGAATGTCGCAGGGCTTCCTACTCCACCTGCGGGTCAGACTCTAAGTGATCTTGCGGTAGTTAAGCCAGAAGATGTAAACCATTATGAATTTGGAGTAAAAACTTCCCCTTTCAAAAATTCAATATTGAACTTGACTTACTATGATACAAATATCAAAGATTTTCAAACGAATGTTCAAGCTGCTGAATTGGGAGTTAATCGCGGGTATCTTGCCAATGCAGATGAAGTACGTGTAAGAGGTGTAGAACTAGATGCAAGCATTAATGTTAATAAACATTTTACACTTTACGGAGCTGCAACCTACTCTGACGGTAAGTATGTTAAATTCACCAATGCACCACTTCCGTTAGAAGAAACTGGAACTACTACTGCTGATGGAAAAGCTGTAAACTATAAAGACGTTTCAGGAACCGATCTACCTGGGGTTTCAAGATGGGCAGGAAGTTTAAGTGGAGAATACACTAAAGATGCAAAATTCTTTTCAAATGCCGGTAAATTCTTTATAGCACTTGATGGTTATGCCCGTTCAGAATTCTCATCAAGCCCTTCAGCTTCGAAGTATTTAGTAGTTCCTGGTTATGCAATCTTTAATGGTCGTCTAGGTTTCCGTGCATCGGAAGGTTTATCAATCCACCTTTGGGGACGCAACCTTTTAAATAAAAATTATTACGAACAATTGTTGCCTGCCGGAGGAAATTCAGGACAATACGCAGCAGTATTAGGAGATCAAATCACTTATGGTATTACACTGAAGTACTCTCTATAATAATTCATTAGAAATCGCAAAGTTAACTTGACATAATCGCCAAGTTAACTTTGTGATTTATATTTTTTCAAAAAAAAGACAAGACATACAAAATGAAAACACACAAAAAAGTATTTTTAACACTAGTAGTGTTACTAATAGCAAACTTAACAACCAATAAAGTTTCGGCACAAGATTTATCTGGAAACATCAGTATTTCTGGAGCATTTGCATTGTATCCTATTACTGTAAAATGGGCAGAAGAATTTAAAAAAGCACACCCAAAAGTTAAAATTGATATTCAGGCTGGTGGTGCCGGAAAAGGAATAACGGATGTATTATCCAAAGTAACCGATATTGGATTAGTATCACGCGAACTTAATGCCGCTGAATACAAAAAAGGAGCTTTTGCAATTGCTGTTACCAAAGATGCAGTAATTCCAACCATCAGCGCAACAAGTCCCTATAGAAAAGTATTATACCAAAAAGGTGTAAAAAAGGAAGCTTTCAACAATATTTTCATCACAGGTAAATACAAAACCTGGAATACTTTGGGTTTCAAAAGCACTTCTCCAATTCATGTCTACACAAGATCTGATGCTGCTGGAGCTGCAGAAACTTGGGCTAGTTATTTTGGCAAAAAACAAGAAGACTTACAAGGAGTTGCTGTATTTGGTGACCCCGGATTGGCACAAGCAGTACAAAGAGATCCTTCAGGATTAGGTTTTAATAATATCGTTTATATCTACGACACTAAAACCAACAAACCGACCAATGGAATTGTTGCAGTTCCGATCGACCTTAACAATAATGGCAAACTAGATCCGGATGAAAACTTCTATAGTGACATCGATAAATTGGTTGCAGCCATTGTCGCCGGAAAATATCCATCGCCTCCTGCAAGAGATTTATATTTTGTTACCACAGGAAAACCAAAAAATGCAGCTGTCAAAGCATTCATAAAATACATTCTTACGGATGGCCAAAAATTTGTTTCAGAAGCGGGATACATCAAACTTTCAAAAGAGAAACTAAAAAAAGAACTAGACAAGGTAAAGTAATTTTCTTCCAATAAATAAAACTTCCACCCTAAAACGAGAACTGAAAACCATGAGTGGTTTAAAATCAGTTTTTGATAGGGTGGTTTACTATAATTAAATGAAAAATATAAGATTACTCAAAGATCGATTCATCAGTAAAATATTCCTGGTGCTTACCCTCTTGTCTATTTCGACAGTTGTATTGATTGCATTAGGATTATTCTACAAATCTATACCCATTTTAAACAGTACTTCACTTTATAATTTATTATTCTCCTCCGAATGGAAACCTTTCAAAGAAGCCTTCGGATTTTATCCTTTTATTGTTGGCACACTTTGGGTAACTGCAATTGCCATTATAATTGCTTTGCCTTTATCAATGCTGACAGCAATTTATCTTTCGGAATATGCTCACATTCGCATTCGAAAATTAGTTTTGCCTTTAATTGAATTATTATCGGGAATACCGCCTGTACTTTATGGTGTTTGGGGAGTCTTAGTAATTGTCCCTTTGATTCAGGATAAAATAGCGCCACATTTCGTAGAATTCACAACAGGTTATTCTGTATTGGCAGGAGGAATCGTTTTGGCACTAATGATTTTTCCTCTTATCATCAGCATTGTAATTGAGGTGTTTGATAATGTGCCACAGGACTTACGAAACGCATCGTTATCATTGGGTGCTACACAATGGCAAACTGTCAAAAAAGTGGTTCTTCGTAAATCTTTTGATGGAATTGTAGCTGCTGTAGTTCTGGCAATATCCAGAGCATTTGGAGAAACCATCGCCGTTTTAATGGTCTGCGGTAATTTGGCACAAGTTTCACATAGTCTATTCGATTCGGCTTATCCGTTGCCAGCGCTTATCGCAAATAATTATGGAGAAATGATGTCCATACCTATGTACGATTCGGCATTGATGTTTGCCGCATTACTCCTATTCGCCATTATCTTTTTATTCAATGCTGTGTCAAGAATTATTTTATATAGAATCGAAAAAAGAAATAACTAACAGGTATCACAATGAGAAAAATAGAAGAAAACATATTCAAAGTTTTGATGATATTAAGCACTGTCATCATTAGCAGTACCTTGTTCATGATACTGTATACCCTTTTTTCGAGAGGTATTGGTTCGTTGAGTTGGGATATGGTTTCCAAAATCCCAGAAGGTGGTTTTTATATTGGTAAAGGAGGCGGTATTTTGAATGCCATAGTGGGATCGGTTTATATCACTATAGGTTCTACTTTATTGGGACTTTTAATCAGTCTTCCAATTGTTATTTACATTAATGTGTATGCCAAAAGAAATGCTACTTTGGCTTCGATTACCCGATTGAGTTATGACATCCTGTTTGGTATTCCATCAATTGTGTATGGCGCTTTTGGATTTGCCATTATGGTCTATATGGGACTAAAAACCTCTTTATTGGCTGGAATTATCACGGTAACATTAATGATAATCCCTATTCTGGTGCGAGCCATAGACGAAGTAGTTCGGGTAGTTCCAGAAGATATGAGTAACGCTGTTTTTGCACTTGGAGGAACAAGATATGAAACTGCAAAAATCATATTACGACAATCGATTCCGGGAATTGTAACTGCGATATTATTGTCTTTTGGAAGGGCTATTGGCGATGCTGCTTGTGTACTTTTTACAGCAGGTTTTACCGATAGCATCCCAACTTCTCTTGACCAACCTGCTGCAACTTTACCACTGTCCATATTTTTCCAGTTGAGTAGCCCTATTCAAGAGGTTCAAAATAGAGCGTATGCAGCAGCAGTTATCCTTACCATTATTGTTTTAATTATCAACATTGTTGCAAAAATAGCCAGCAAAAATCTTTCAAAAAATAAAATATGATCATTCAACCACACATAAGTATCCAAAATTTAAATGTTCACATTGGTGAAAACCATATTCTAAAGAACATTAATCTTGACATTCCAGACAAGAAAGTGACCTCATTAATTGGTCCATCGGGTTGTGGAAAAACAACATTGCTTAAAACCATGAACCGATTACTCGACCGTCAAAATGATGTGCGCGTAGACG
>DATEOV010000546.1:0-4040 GCA_035273645.1 Flavobacterium sp.
ATTAAATGAAATCCAAATCGAAGAAGAATTTGGCATAGAACATTATCCAATTATTATGGAAACTAATGATTCCAATGACACTATCAGCGGCATTTTATATGATGTCTCAATGAGAGAACTCCATCAGGCTGATCTATATGAAGGACTGCATTACAAACGCGTTGAAGTATTGCTGCAATCCAACCAAAAAGCTTGGGCTTATAGTGCAGCCATTTAGAAACAATAAAGAAAATTTAAAACGAAATTTAGGAAAAATGATTTTAGCCGCTGCTCAAACAAAACCAAAGCGTGGAGATATAGATACCAATCTTTTGGATCATTATCGCCTAGTTAAATTGGCTGCCGAAAATGGAGCGCAACTAATCGTATTTCCAGAGCTTTCTATTACGGGTTATGAAAGAGAGGATGCAGCAGATTTGGCTTTTTCCAAAAATGATTCCCGATTGGATTATTTAAAAAAGTTGGCCTCCGAAAATAAAATCACCATCATCGCAGGAGCTCCAATTCGAATAGAATCAAACTTGTTTTTGGGTGAATTTTGCATCTCTCCAAACAATGCTGTTTCCATATATACCAAACAATTTTTGCATACCGGAGAAGACGTTTATTACCAACCTTCGTTCTATTATAATCCAATACTGGAAATAGATAACGAACATATTTCCTGTGCCATTTGTGCCGACATCGATAATCCGAAACATCCTGAAAATGCAAGCAAAAACAATACCTCAACTTATATTGCCAGTATTTTCTTTTCGCCAAATGGGATTCCGCAAGCGCATCAATCATTACAAAACTATGCTTCACAATACCAAATGAATGTTCTGATGGCTAATTTTGGTGGAGACTCTTACGGTTGTCCATCTGGTGGTCGCTCTGCTTTTTGGAACAACAAAGGAGAATTGATTGCCCAAATGAAAGATTCGGGTTCTGGATTACTGCTTGTAGAAAAGGAGGATTCAGTATGGACAAGCAAAATACTTAATGACTAATAAAACATAACTATAGGATTTTCAAAATCTCAAGATAAAATACTTTAAAAATGAACCGAATAAATCAAAAATTACAAGAAGACAAAAAGATACTTTCCATCTACTTTTCGGCGGGATATCCAAGCTTAAACGACACCGTGCAAATCATTCAGGATTTAGAAAAAAGCGGGATCGACATGATCGAAATCGGATTGCCGTTTAGTGATCCTTTGGCCGATGGCCCAACTATTCAAGCGAGTTCGACCCAAGCTTTGCACAACGGAATGACAACACAAATTTTGTTTGACCAGTTGAAAGACATTCGCAAAAGCGTAACAATTCCTCTAGTGATTATGGGATATTTCAATCCAATGTTACAATACGGAGTGGAGAATTTCTGTGAAAAATGCGCCGAAATTGGAATCGATGGATTAATCATTCCCGACCTTCCAGTAGATGTATATGCCGAACAATACAAAGCCACTTTTGAGAAATACGGATTAATCAATATATTTTTGATTACGCCACAAACTTCGGAAGAGCGCATTCGTTTTATTGATAGCGTTTCAAGCGGATTTATCTATATGGTTAGTTCAGCAAGCGTTACGGGATCTCAAACTGGTTTTGGAAATACACAGGAAACTTATTTCAAACGCATTGGCGACATGAATTTGAAAAACCCACAAGTAGTAGGTTTTGGAATCAACAATGCAGAAACTTTCAATCAAGCCACACAGTATGCCAAAGGAGCCATAATCGGAAGTGCTTTTATCACCCATTTAAAGGAAAATGGAACTGGAAAAATTGGAGAGTTTGTTAAAGCTATTCGTTAGTTTACAAAAAAATAGCACAATGACCACCACAACAAGAACAACCTCCGAAAACATCGATTTCCATAAACTAGTCGTATTACTCGATGATTTTTTGAGAATAAAAGATGGTGAAGACCATAGTTTTTATGCCCAGCATAATACACTTGATAAAATCAATCACGTTGTGGTTTGTTATCAGGAAGTTGTAGCAATTGGTTGCGGCGCCTTCAAAGAATTTGATTCTAATACTGTCGAAATAAAAAGAATGTTCGTTCATTCAGATTATCGAGGAAAAGGAATTGCCAGTGCAGTCCTAAAAGAGCTGGAAATTTGGGCAAGCGAAATCAATTATACAAACTTCGTTCTGGAAACTGGAACAAATAATCCAGAAGCTATCGCCTTGTATCAAAAATTGGGTTATGAGATAATTCCAAATTACGGTCAATATGAAAACCTTGAAACTAGCGTTTGCTTAAAAAAGTCCATTTCTAAATAGTTTAAAATGACTCCAAGAATTGAAATTTTATCTGGGAAAAAATTAATTGGCAAACGTATACAAACATCACTTGCCAATAACAAAACACCTGAATTGTGGCGAAGTTTTATGCCAAGTCGTGCCGAAATTCAAAATCCTATCAGTGCAGATCTTTTTGCTGTGCAAGTCTATGAACCAAACTATTTTGAGTCTTTCAATCCCAATGCCGTTTTCGAAAAATGGGCAACGCTTGAGGTTTCTGACTTTGATAACATACCCGCCGAGATGGAAGCATTTATTTTATCTGGCGGACTTTATGCAGTCTTTGAACTTAAAGGACACGATATCTCTATTTTTAATTACATCTTCAGAACTTGGATTCCAAATTCAAAATACGAGTTGGACCACAGGCCCCATTTTGAAATATTAGGGGCAAAATATAAAAAAGACGATCCAAATTCGGAAGAGGAAATCTGGATTCCTATCAAAGAATAACCGAAATAAACAGCATTTAATTTTTACCATATAAGTCATATAAGTTTGGTTTAAAAAACCAATTACTTATATGACTTATTTAGTTAACATCCATTTTTACAATGATTTACGAGATCTATTAAACCGTAATTCTCCCTTATTACTAACTGTTAAAAAAAAGTTAAAACAAAATTAAACAATCGTTTAATTTAAACAGTTGTTTAATTTTGTGCCGAATTTAAAAATAAAGCTTTGAAAACGGATTTTAACGATAAACAAATTCAGATTTTAAGGGTGGCCGAAACTCTATTTGCCGAAAAAGGATTTGACGGTACTTCAATACGGGACATTGCCAAGGAAGCCAAAATCAACATTGCAATGGTTTCTTATTATTTTGGATCCAAAGAACAATTATTGGAATCCATTATTTTGAACCGTGCCACAGATATTAAATTACAGCTGGACATTTTGACTTTGGAAGATTTAGATCCACTTCAAAAAATACACAAGCTCATTGAACTTTATATCGACAAGATTAACACCAACAGATGCATATACAAAATCATGCACTTTGAATTTTCCTCAAGTCAAAGAGTAATTAATCTTCAAGCTTTTACCGATTTAAAAAAAGGAAATCTAAAATCATTGGAAACCATTATCCAAGAGGGACAGGAGAAAGGCATTTTCAGAAAAGACATTGTTGTTCCGCTTCTTACGACAACCATTCTTGGTACCTATTTCCATTTTCATTTGAATAGGCCTTTTTATCAAAACCTATTAAACTTGAACACCGAAGAAGAATACAATACCTATATAAAAACAACTTTAACAATGCACATTCAACAAACCATTAAAGCCCTCTTGACATATGAAAGTTAGTTATTTAATGCTCTTTGGAGGGTTCTTCATTGGAATTTCATCCATCAATGCCCAAGACAAAACCAATTTAAAGCTGGAAGAAGCTATACAATTGGCTTGGACAAAAAGTAATGAAATCTCATTGGCTAGCACCAAAGTAGAAACGAAAAAACAAGAATTAAGATCGGCTAAGAACACACAGTATCCCGATTTGAAACTTAGTGCGCAGTACCTTCAATTGACGGAACCAACCTTACATTTAGATATAGATGCGGGATCATCGTCATTTCCGGTACCGGACAGAATTGCTATAGGTCAAGCCAGTTTAGGAGTTCCTATATTTGCAGGATTTAAAATCCAAAACGAAATCAAGCTCCAGGACAATTTGTTCCAAGCCGAAAATGCAATGGCTTCCAAAACCAAAGAAGATGTGGCCATGAGAGTTATAAA
>DATEOV010000547.1:0-4949 GCA_035273645.1 Flavobacterium sp.
AATGCATCCTTTTAATCCTAATTTTATTTCGGATTACAAAGGCTATAAACTCGGAATGTCTGTTAAAGAAATAGATCGACTTCTGAATTTTAGAAAGGGAAATAAGTTTGTTAATTCTGCTGAAGAATTTCAAAACGTGACGAAAATTTCGGATTCGTTATTGAAAGCGATTGCTCCTTTTTTTAAATTTCCAGATTGGGTAAACCGTAAAAAAGAGTTCAAAGAGTATAAATATGATCAGAATTCGGCTTTCGCCAAAAAAGAGAAAATAGTTTTAATAGATTTTAATCAAGCAACAAAAGAAGATCTGATTAAAATAAATGGAGTGGGAGAGATAATTTCACTTCGTATTTTAACTCAAAAAGAAAAGCTAGGAGGATTCGTCTCTATGGAACAGCTCAAAGATGTTTGGGGATTGTCTCCAGAAGTAATTTTGAATTTAAATAATCATTTTAAGATTGAAAAACTTCCCAATTTGAATAAAATAGATGTCAATAATGCATCAATAAAGGAGCTTTCTCAGTTTTTTTATTTCAAATATGACTTGGCAAGACAAATTGTAAAATATAGAAGTATGAATGGTGATTTTAAAAATATTGAGGATTTGATAAAAATTAACGGCTTTCCTGTTGAAAAAGCAAATTTTATTGCCTTATATTTGGACTTTTAATATAAAAGACATTTATGATGAATTTTGATTACAACGAAACACAATCTTTAATAGCTCAATCTATAAAAGATTTTGCCGAAAAAAATATTAGACCATATATTATGGAGTGGGATGAAGCTCAAATTTTTCCAATTCCTTTGTTTAAAAAACTTGGTGAAATGGGATTTATGGGAGTTTTGGTGCCAACTGAATTAGGAGGCTCAGGATTGGGTTACCATGAATACATAACAATAGTGGAGGAAATTTCAAAAGTTGATCCTTCTATAGGATTGTCTGTTGCAGCCCATAATTCATTATGTACCAATCATATTTTAACTTTTGGAAACGATGAGCAAAAGAAAAGGTGGATTCCGAAACTAGCAACAGCCGAGCATATTGGTGCTTGGGGCTTAACGGAACATAATACAGGATCCGATGCAGGTGGAATGAATACTACTGCTGTTTGTGATGGAGATTTTTGGGTAGTAAATGGAGCTAAAAACTTTATTACACATGCCATTTCGGGCGATATTGCTGTGGTAATTGTTCGTACTGGTGAAAAAGGAGATTCCAAAGGAATGACTGCATTTGTATTCGAAAAAGGAATGCCTGGATTTACTTCGGGTAAAAAAGAAAATAAATTAGGAATGCGTGCCAGTGAAACGGCTGAATTGATTTTTGATAATTGTCGTATTCCGGATGCCAATAGATTAGGTGAGGTTGGACAGGGATTTGTTCAGGCTATGAAAATTCTTGATGGTGGGCGTATTTCAATTGGGGCTTTGTCGTTAGGAATTGCGAAAGGCGCTTATGAAGCAGCTTTAAAATATTCTCAAGAAAGACATCAATTTGGACAGCCAATATCTGACTTTCAAGGAATTTCTTTTAAATTGGCTGATATGGCTACCGAAATTGAAGCCTCAGAATTATTATTACACAAAGCAGCTTTCCTTAAGGAACAACACAGACCTGTAACTACATTGGGGGCGATGGCCAAAATGTATTCGTCAGAAGTTTGTGTGAAAGTGGCCAATGATGCGGTTCAAATACACGGGGGTTATGGTTATACTAAAGACTATCCAGTAGAAAAATTCTATAGGGATTCAAAATTATGTACCATTGGAGAAGGAACTACTGAAATTCAAAAAGTAGTAATTTCTAGAAATTTATTGAAATAAAGATTAGGGCATGCCACCATACTAATCAAGGGGCTAAATGTAGTTTGTGCTTATTCGCCCCTTGATTAGTATGCTGTCGGGCTGTTCGCGTTACTTCGGTAACTTGCTTCCATCCCTCACGCTTGACCAAGAGTATTTTCGGTTTGGATATTATTTTTGGAGCTATTGAAAATAAAAAAAAAAAAATAAAAATAAAGTGCTCAGAATTCAAAATAATGTTTAATTTTGCGCACTTAACGAAAGGGGGTGATAAAATTATGTTAATTATACCAATTAAAGACGGAGAAAATATCGATAGAGCACTTAAACGCTACAAAAGAAAATTCGATAAAACTGGAACTGTAAGACAACTAAGAGCACGTACTGCTTTTATTAAGCCATCAGTTATCAATAGAATGAAATTCCAAAAAGCAGCTTATATTCAAAATATGAGAGATAGTATCGAGAACATCTAATACATCACTGCATTTTAAAATAAATTACCGTTAGTAATTAAAGTTTCTTAACTTTGATGCTAACGGTTTTTTTATGGCTACAAATAATAAAGATGCATTTAGGGATTATCTGCAATTAGAAAAAAAATATTCTCCACATACCATAAATGCTTACTTAAATGACGTCACTTGCTTTGAGTCATTTAATAAGGAGTTTTTTGAACAAGATACTATTGAACATGTGAATTACAGTCAAATTAGAAGTTGGATTGTTTCGCTTGTTGAAGATGGGGTTTCAAATAGCACTGTAAATAGAAAGATAGCTTCCTTAAAAGCTTTTTATAGATTTCTTTTAAAAACAAAACAAATCCAAATTAATCCGTTGTTGAAGTACAAAGCTTTGAAAACGGAAAAAAAACTTCAAATACCTTTTTCGGAAAAAGAACTTACCGAGGCGTTGTCGCAAAATTCGAATTCTGAAGGCTTTCAGGAAATACGAGATATGTTGATAGTGGAGTTGTTTTATACTTCGGGAATTCGTAGGGCGGAACTTATTCATTTGAAATATTCGAATGTTAATATGGTGGGAAATACTCTAAAGGTGTTGGGAAAAAGAAATAAAGAGCGTATTCTTCCTGTTTTGCCTGTGGTAGTGCAACGATTGTTGTCTTATATTAAGGAGCGTTCTTTGTTGGAGACAATAGTGGACGAGGATTATTTTTTTCTAACAAAAAAAGGGTTAAAATTGAGTGATTCTTTTGTGTATCGTTTAATTAATTCATACTTTAGTACTGTCTCCGAAAAGGTAAAAAAAAGTCCTCATGTATTAAGGCATACGTTTGCGACTCACTTGTTAAATAACGGGGCCGATTTGAATTCAGTTAAAGAGTTATTAGGACATTCTAGTTTGGCTTCTACGCAAATTTATACCCATAGCAGTTTGTCTGAACTCAAAAAGGTGTATCAAGAGGCGCATCCTAGGAATAAAAAATAATTCTGAAATGTTTAACCATTAAAAAGATTGATTATGAAGGTAAATGTTCATGCAGTTAACTTTACTGTTGACAAAAAGCTAGTAGATTTCGTTCAAGAGAGAATGGATAAATTGGAAAAATATTATGACAGAGTGGTCTCTACGGATATTTTTATGAAAGTGGAAAAGACAAGTGAGAAGGAAAATAAAATTGTCGAAATAAAGATTAATGTCCCTGGTGATGATTTTTTGGTTAAAAAGCAGTGTAAATCCTTTGAGGAAGCAGTCGAACAATCTGCGGAATCTCTAGAGCGATTACTGGTAAAACGTAAAGAAAAGTTAAGAACACATATTTAATTTAAATTTTTTTCAAAAAATGTTTTGATTAAAAGATAAAATCTCTACATTTGCAGTCCGTTAGAAATAGCGGACTTTTTTTATTGATATTGCCAGCGTAGCTCAGTTGGCTAGAGCAGCTGATTTGTAATCAGCAGGTCGTGGGTTCGAGTCCCTCCGCCGGCTCAAAAGGCGAAAGTTTTAATAGAAAAAGTTGGGGAGATACTCAAGCGGCCAACGAGGGCAGACTGTAAATCTGCTGTGTGAACTTCGCAGGTTCGAATCCTGCTCTCCCCACAAAAATGATTTTCAATTTAGATTTCTAAATTGAAAATTATTAAATCCTTAACGAGGATTCTGCCGACTTAGCTCAGGGGTAGAGTGCTTCCTTGGTAAGGAAGAGGTCACGGGTTCAATTCCCGTAGTTGGCTCAAGTAAGTAGGAAATTGAAATAAATATATAAACTAGATTAAAAATTAAGTAAAATGGCAAAAGAAACCTTTAACCGTTCGAAACCACACTTAAATATTGGTACGATCGGACACGTAGATCACGGTAAAACTACTTTAACAGCAGCAATCACAAAAGTGTTATCTGATGCTGGTTACTGTCAAGCAAAATCATTTGATCAAATTGATAATGCTCCTGAAGAAAAAGAAAGAGGTATTACAATTAATACATCACACGTAGAGTATGAAACTGCTAACCGTCACTACGCACACGTTGACTGTCCTGGTCACGCGGATTACGTAAAAAACATGGTTACTGGTGCTGCTCAAATGGACGGTGCTATCCTTGTTGTAGCTGCAACTGACGGACCAATGCCACAAACACGTGAGCACATCCTTTTAGGTCGCCAAGTAGGTATTCCTAGAATGGTAGTTTTCATGAATAAAGTGGATATGGTTGATGATGCTGAGCTTTTGGAATTAGTTGAAATGGAAATCAGAGACTTATTGTCTTTCTACGAATATGATGGTGACAATTGTCCAGTTATTCAAGGTTCTGCTTTGGGTGGATTGAATAATGATGCTGCTTGGGTTCCTAAAATTCTTGAATTGATGGAAGCTGTTGATAGCTGGATCGAAGAGCCAGTTCGTGATACTGAAAAACCATTCTTGATGCCGGTTGAAGACGTATTTACAATTACAGGTCGTGGAACTGTTGCTACAGGTCGTATCGAAACTGGTATTGCTAATACAGGAGATGCTGTTGAAATCATTGGTATGGGAGCTGAAAAATTAACTTCTACTATTACAGGAGTTGAGATGTTCCGTAAAATCCTTGATAGAGGTGAAGCTGGAGATAACGTAGGTTTATTGTTAAGAGGTATTGATAAAGAATCTATCAAAAGAGGAATGGTTATCATTAAGCCAGGA
>DATEOV010000548.1:0-2510 GCA_035273645.1 Flavobacterium sp.
GCCAAAATTTATACGCCAATAGTTGTGTTTTTGGCAGTCGGAATTTGTTTACTTCCGATGCTATTTGTTGAAAATTACATCTTCAATGATTGGTTATACAGAGCTTTAATTTTCTTGGTTATTTCCTGTCCTTGTGCATTGGTAATCTCAATACCGTTAGGTTATTTTGGAGGAATTGGTGCAGCAAGTAAAAACGGAATTTTAGTTAAAGGTTCGAATTTTTTAGATATAATGGCATCTATTCAGGTGGTAGTTATGGATAAAACAGGAACGCTGACCAAAGGTGTTTTCAAAGTTCAAAAAGTAGTAGCCGTTGATATTCCCGAAGCCGATTTAGTAAAATATACATCGGCACTCGAAACCAAATCTACTCATCCTGTTGGAACTGCTATTATTGAATATGCAAAAGGTGCTGAAAAAAATGTAACCGTTACCGATGTGGAAGAAATCGCAGGACATGGACTAAAAGGGAAGGTAGATGGAAAAGAAATTCTAGCGGGAAATGTAAAACTGATGAAAAAATTCAACATCAGTTACGATGCAGAAATTGACAATACGCCATTTACAATAATCGTTATTGCCATCAATCAAAAATATGCAGGTTACTTTCTCATTGCTGATGAAATCAAAGAAGATGCCAAACAAGCAATCGAAAGTTTGCATAAAATAAATGTAAAAACAGTAATGCTTTCAGGCGATAAACAAGCTGTTGTTGATGCTGTGGCCAAAGAGTTAAATATAGATCAGGCTTATGGTGATTTATTGCCTGAAAACAAAGTCGAAAAAGTCGAGGAATTAAAATCTCAAAACTTAAAAATTGCCTTTGTTGGCGATGGCGTAAATGATGCGCCAGTAGTTGCCCTTGCCGATGCCGGAATTGCAATGGGTGGTTTAGGAAGTGATGCAACTATTGAAACGGCAGATATTGTAATTCAAAACGACCAACCTACTAAAATTTTCACAGCTATAAATATTGGAAAAAAAACAAAACAAATTGTTTATCAAAACATTGGGCTGGCATTTGCAGTAAAAGCAATTGTTCTTGTTCTTGGGGCTGGTGGTCTAGCAACAATGTGGGAAGCCGTTTTTGCAGATGTGGGTGTAGCGTTGCTTGCTATTTTAAACGCAGTCAGAATACAGAGAATGAAGTTTTAAAAAACCGATTCAAATAATGCTCTTTTCAACGAAAAGTATTCAATATTTCAAGAAGGAGCAAATTGAATCAAAGAACAAGAGAGATTCTAACTATAATTAAATGAAATCAGAAGTATAACGGTTCCAAAACTTATTAATTGAGTTGGTCAACATAGCATTCATATGAATATTTTTTTCTGCTTAAATAATTCTATTTAAGCAGGAAATTATTTTTTATGCTATCTGAAAGAACGTAAATTCTGAGATATATATCTGATAACAATATTAAATAAAATATTTTTTTACATTACCCATGATTCAAACAAAGAATAATATTTACAGCTTACTTTTTACATTGATAGGAGTTGCAACATTTGCCCAACAAATCAGCAATACTGACACCAACCAATTCTCATTTGACAACTCTCTACTAGTTTTTAATTCCAATATCGATAAATTAGAAAATGACAAAACTAAAAGTTATACTTTTGAAAAAGAGGATTCATTTCAATTAGACTCTTCTTTTCAAATTAATGATTCCCTCGTATATCCACCAACAACAAAAGACTATAGAAAATTAGGATACAATACTGCTATTGTTTTTGGTACAACTATTGTCGCTTATGGTATTTTATGGTCTCTTCCTGAAAGCTTCACAAAATGGGATAAGGAAGAAATGAAAAAAAACGGAATAACAGCCAAATGGAAAGAGAATGTGAAAGCAGGCCCCGTTATAGACGAAGATAATTTCTTTTTAAATTATGTAATGCACCCGTACTTTGGAGGTGTATATTATATGACGGCTAGAAGTAATGGTTTTACTATCTTAGAATCCTTTGCGTATTCCGCTATAATGTCAACTTTTTTCTGGGAATATGGGGTTGAAGCCTTTGCAGAGATTCCCTCAGTACAAGATTTAATTGTCACACCTGTCTTAGGTTCCGTAGTGGGAGAAGGCTTTTTTTATGCCAAGAAAAGTATTCTTAAAAATGATTCCAAAGTATTAAATTCAAAATTTCTGGGTAAAACCTCCTTGTTATTGATGGATCCACTTAATACTATTATGGATAGTTTCGGTTACAAACAAAAGGTAAAAACACAACTTAATGTGGCTCCAGTGGGGTTCAATCCATATACCAAAAGTGCTACTTTAGGACTTAGCTTTTCAGCTAGCTTTTAATTCTTTTGAAACAAGCTTTCCTCTCAAGTAAAGCCCAACAAACCACAACTCAACAAACTCTATTATTACATATCACTCCATCTTTTAAAGATAAAATGGTGATTCCCGTAATGTTGTATCCTAAATTCGAATACTCCCGATTTGACAAGTATTCGTTATAAAATAAAAAGATGCTTTTATAGCATCTTTTTAGTAG
>DATEOV010000549.1:0-4212 GCA_035273645.1 Flavobacterium sp.
TGTTTTCTTGGATGGATCCAAATTGAAATATTCAATAGCTTCTTTTCTTTTATCCTGAATATCCAATAAATCTTGACGAACTGGATTTCCGGTCAAAATTATTTTGTCTTCTGGAAAAAAACGTTCCAAATGATCATAAGCAACACAAATGCTGTTTGCTTTTTTACTCAAAAGTTTATTAGTAATTCCTGGATAAGAGTTTTGTTCTTGGATTACGGTTGGAATATTCATGCTATTGGCCATTTTCAACAATGGTCCGCTGGCAAATCCACCTGTACCAATAACAACATCCGGTTGGAATTTTTTTATAATTTTTCTGGATTCCCATAAACTATTCAATAATTTAAATGGGAACATTGCATTTTGAATTGTTAGTTTTCTTTGTAGACCAGCAATCCAAAGACCTTTTATTTTATAACCTGCTTGAGGCACTTTTTGCATTTCCATTTTGTCTTTGGCACCAACGAACAAAATTTCAGCATCAGGAAAACGAGACTCCAATTCGTTTGCAATTGCAATCGCAGGATAAATGTGTCCTCCTGTACCTCCACCACTCAAGATAAATCTATGTTTTGCCATTTTGAAAAAATTTCTAAGTTGCTTCTTTTATTACTAAATTGTAACGAACTGAATTATTTATAAAATCTAATAAACCCAATTATTTCAACACCGCATTCATTGGGTTCTTTGAATTATCCGTAATTGAATAATCGCTTGTGTCAAAATTGTCATTTACATTTTTAAAATCTGCTTCCTCAAGATCTGCTTCCAATTCTCTATCTATAAGTTTTTGAAGTATTTCTTCTCTTTTTTCCTTTTCTAATTTTTCTTGTGCAAGTTCTTCTTCTTTCTTGGTCACGCTCAAAATAATTCCGAGTCCAAAACAAGTCATCCAAATCGAACTACCTCCACTACTTATCAGAGGCAATGTTTGTCCGGTAACCGGCAATAATTCTACTGCAACCGCCATATTAATCATTGCTTGAAAAATCATTGGAAACCCTAACCCTATTACCACCAATTTTCCAAAGAGCGTATTCGCTTTATGGGAGGCAACTACAAATCGGAATAATAAAAGCAGATACAACACTAAAACTCCCAAACCTCCTACAAGTCCATATTCTTCAACAATAATGGCATAAATAAAATCGGAAGAAGACTGTGGCAAGAAATTTTTCTGAACACTTTTTCCAGGTCCCAAACCATATATTTGCCCTGAAGCGATAGCTATTTTAGCCTTTTCTATTTGATAATCATCCTCATCGGCTTTATTGGTTGTGAAATTCTCAATACGACTTTGCCATGTTCCTACCCTACTGAAAAATTTAGACTCAGGAAAAGCTTTTGACATTAAAAAAAACAAAGTCAAAATCACAACTCCAGAACCTATGATAAAAAAGATGTATTTCAAAGGATACCTACCAACAAAAGCAAGCATAAGTACCATTGAAAAAATCAAAGCTGTAGTAGAAAAATTGGCTGGAAGAATGAACATCAATGTTATAAAAACCGGCGTCCATAGCTCCCATAAAGAAGACTTAAACGTAATAGGTGTTTCTCTAGTTTTGGACAAATAACGAGCAACAAAAATAAACAACATAATTGCCGCCAATGTTGATGTTTGAAACGACAATCCTATAAAAGGAATTTGAATCCATCGACTGGCATTTGCACCAGCAATCACGGTTCCTTTAATCAAAGTGTACGCTAATAAAAGCCAAACTATAGGTAATCCAGCTTTGGAAATAGCTCTAAAATAATGATAAGGGATTTTGTGAACCCAATAAATAATTAAAAAACCAATACAGATATGGGCAAAATGTTTTACCAAATAACCTAATGTATTTCCGGTACCATGACCCAAATAAGCCAAATTACTACTTGCACTAAAAACGGGCATAAAAGAAAACAGGCCCAATAAGGCCACGAATGACCAAATGCCTTTATCTCCTTTTAGCTTGTTAATTAGTTCTTTCATTTTTAAATTTTAGAATTAAGATTTTAGATTAAATTTCAATTGAAACTAATTTTCTAAAAACTTCAATTTATAGATTTTTAACTGCTTGCTTGAATTGTTTTCCTCTGTCTTCATAGCTTTCAAACAAATCAAAACTGGCACATGCTGGCGATAATAACACTGTATCTCCTTTTTCAGATAAACGCTGAGCCATGCGAACAGCTTCATTCATACTTGTTACTTCAACCATTATATCAACCACATTTCCGAAGGCATCGATAATTTTTTTATTATCAACCCCTAAACAAACAATAGCTTTTACTTTTTCACGAACCAAAGACATTAGTTCATGGTAATCATTTCCTTTATCAACTCCCCCCACAATCCAAACAGTTGGCGTGTTCATACTGTCTAAAGCGAAAAATACTGAATTTACATTGGTAGCTTTTGAATCATTTATATATTGAACATTTTGGATCTTCAAGACTTTTTCCAAACGATGTTCAACACCTTGAAAATTAGACAAACTTTCACGAATCGTTTCTTTTCTTATTTGCAAAATTTTTGCAACAGAAGTAGCAGCCATAGCATTCTTTAAATTATGTTTTCCTTCTAATGCAATGTATTCCGTGTCCATTGTAAACTCTTCTTGATTGATCTTTACTTCCATTTTGTTGTTTTTTATATAAGCTCCTTCGGTAAATTCGTCGGTTAACGAAAAAGGAATTAATTTGGCTTTAACTTTATTTTTACTCAACCATTCTAAAATGGCTTCATCGTTTGCATCATAAATAAGGAAATCTTCCTCTGTTTGATTCATCGTGATACGAAACTTAGACTCTATATAATTTTGATATTTATAATCATATCGATCTAAATGATCTGGGCTAATATTCGTTATTATTGCAATGTCCGGTCTGTAATCCACAATTCCATCCAACTGAAAACTGCTCAACTCTATCACATAAAAATCATAATTATTATCTGCGACCTGCCAAGCAAAACTTTTCCCCACATTTCCAGCCAACCCTACATTCAAACCTGCTGTTTTCAACAAATGATGCGTAAGCATTGTAGTGGTCGTTTTTCCGTTACTTCCTGTTATTCCGACTGTAAGAGCTTTTGTAAAAGGAGCGGCAAATTCAATCTCGGAGATTACTGCAATACCTATACTCTTTAATTTCTTCACAATTGGAGATTTATCTGGAATACCGGGGCTTTTCATAACCAAATCGGCATTCAAAACTAAATCTTCTGTATGTTTTCCTTCTTCCCAAGCGATGCCATTTATAATTAACACCTCTTTATAACTATCTTTTATCTTTCCGAAATCGGATACAAAAACTTCATATCCTTTTTTCTTACCAAGAATAGCAGTACCCACACCACTTTCTCCTCCACCTAAAATAACTAGCCTCATATTATCTCAATTTCAGTGTAACAATTGACAAAATGGCCAGCATTATAGCAACTACCCAAAATCGCGTTACTATTTTACTTTCATGGTAACCTTTCTTTTGATAGTGGTGATGTAGTGGCGACATTAGAAAAATTCTTCGTCCTTCACCAAAGCGTTTTTTGGTATATTTAAAATAGCTCACTTGTAAAACAACAGAGAAGTTTTCAACCAAAAAGATTCCGCACAATAAAGGAATCAGCATTTCTTTTCGAACAGCAATTGCCAATACCGCAATAATCCCCCCGATAGTTAAACTTCCAGTATCTCCCATAAAAACAGAAGCTGGATAGGAGTTATACCAAAGAAAACCAATCAAAGCACCGAGAAACGAAGCTATAAAAACGGTCATCTCACCCGAATTGGGTATGTACATTATATTCAGATAGTTTGAAAAAATAATATTCCCCGAAACAAACGTAAAAATCGCTAATGCAAAGACTGAAACAGCTGAAGTCCCTGCAGCCAACCCGTCTATACCGTCAGTTAAATTTGCTCCATTTGAAACTGCCGTAATAATAAAAATCACAATAGGAATAAAGACCAACCAAGCCCATTTTTCATATCCTTCACCTGTCCAAGCTAAAAGCTCGGCATAATCAAATTCATTATTTTTAAAGAAAGGAATTGTAGTTGCAGTTGATTTTTCCTCCAATGAAACTGGATTAACTACAGTTTCAGTAGTTTGTTTAAAAATATCGACTTTACCAGTATCTGTTCTAACCGTAACGGCTGGACTAAAATACAGAACCGACCCTACGATTACTCCCAATCCAACTTGACCAAATACTTTAAAAAT
>DATEOV010000550.1:0-17456 GCA_035273645.1 Flavobacterium sp.
AATTTTATTTATAAACATGAAACATTTATTTTTACTAATTACAATACTCATAATACAGTTTACATATTCACAAGAAAACGCGACTGTAACAGGATTGATTACACATAAATCTACTCCAATTGAAAATGCAACAGTAGAAATAGTAGGTAGCAGCTACAGCACTCAAACAGACAGTATAGGGAATTACACAATAAAAAACATTTCAAAAGGCAACTACAAAATACTGGTAACCGCCGTTGGATATAAAACACAACGAAAAAACATCACATTACAGACATCAGACCAAATCCAATTGGACTATGAACTACAAACAGATGAAAATGAACTTAATGAAGTTGTGGTTTCGGGAACTTTAAAAGCAGTGAAACGCCTGGAAAGTGCTGTCCCTGTTGAAGTATACACTCCTGTTTTTTTCAAAAAAAATCCAACACCCAGCATCTATGAAGCGCTACAAAATGTAAATGGTGTGAGACCGCAGCTCAACTGTGGTGTTTGCAATACTGGAGACATCCACATCAATGGGCTTGAAGGCCCCTATACATCGGTAATGATTGATGGAATGCCAATTGTGAGTAGTCTATCTACCGTTTATGGGTTGTCTGGTATTCCAAATTCATTGGTGGAACGAATTGAAATTGTAAAAGGCCCTGCCTCTTCTTTGTACGGTAGTGAAGCTGTGGGAGGCTTGATCAACATCATTACAAAAAACCCAATTAACGCTCCCCTATTTTCAGCCGATGTATTTACAACCACTTGGCTGGAAACCAATGTAGATTTGGGAGTGAAGTTTAATGTTAACAAAAAAGCATCTTCGTTATTAGGGCTAAATTATTACCTCTACGACCAAACCATTGACAATGATAATGATTCCTTTACGGATGTTACGGCACAAAACAGAATTTCTCTTTTCAATAAATGGAATTTCAATCGTGCTCAAAACCGATTGTTCACAGTGGCCGTTCGAGGCATGTACGAAGATCGATGGGGTGGTGATATACGTTGGGAGAAAAAATACCGTGGTGGTGATGAAATCTACGGAGAGAGCATTTATACCAAAAGAGGAGAACTTATAGGAAGTTATCAATTACCAACTGCTGAAAAACTAATGCTTTCTTTCTCCGGAACGATACATTTTCAAGACAGTCGATATGGAACAACCTCCTATATAGCCAATCAGAAAATTGGGTTCCTTCAACTAACTTGGGACAAAAAAATAGGAAAAAATGATTTGCTGACCGGAGTAGCATCACGTTATACTTATTATGATGACAACACCACATCTACAGCCATTTTAAACGAAAATAATCCCGAAAAAACATGGCTTCCAGGGATTTTTGCCCAAGATGAAATTTCTTTTAATGAGAAGCACAAAGTATTATTTGGCTTACGATACGATTACAATTCTATACACGGCAATATTTTTACGCCAAGATTTGCCTATAAATTGAAAATCAATGACGACAACATTCTCCGATTTAATGCCGGAACGGGTTTTAGAGTTGTCAATTTATTTACCGAAGATCATGCGGCTTTAACAGGATCGCGCCAAGTAGAGATTGCCGAGAATTTAGACCCGGAAAAATCAGTCAATGCTAATTTAAATTACATCAAGAAAATATACTTTCCGAACGGTATGTTTTTAGGGATTGAAACCACTGCCTTCTACACCAGATTCAGTAACAAAATTGTATCCGATTACTCTAATCCAGAAAAAATCATATACGCCAACATTGACGGTTATGCTTTAAGTCAAGGAATTAGTTGCAATATCGATGCGAATTTCACCAACGGATTAAAACTTATACTTGGTGCGACGTATATGGATGTCTCCAATGTCGAAAACGGAATAAAAACAAGACCTTACCTAACCGAAAATTTTACAGCTACCTGGAGTGCTTCTTATAAAATAAACAGAATCAATCTCGCCATTGACTACACAGGGAATATTTACAGCCCAATGAAATTGCCGTTGTTGAGTGAAACAGATCCCCGCAGTCCTTACTCCCCTTGGTACAGTTTGCAAAACATACAGTTTACTTATACCGGAATTAAAGGTTTTGAATTATACGCTGGTATCAAAAACCTGCTTAACTTTACCCCTAAGCAAAACAATCCTTTCCTGATTTCCAGAACTGAAGATCCATTTGACAAAAATGTACAATATGATTCGAATGGCAAAGTATTGGTTACCCCAGACAATCCTTATGGCTTGACCTTTGACACCACTTATGTTTATGGCCCAAATCAGGGAATTAGAGGATTCTTCGGACTGCGTTATAATTTATTTTAAAATGAAAAAATGGCTTTACATAGCATTGCTTTTCTTTTGGGCGATTCCATCTGGTTTTGCCCAATTGAAAACTTATACTTTTCAAGAAGTCGAAAATTTATCCAAAGAGAATCCAAAACCATTAGTTGTTTTTATCCATACAACTTGGTGCAACTACTGCAAAATGATGGAGAATTCGACTTTCAAAACCCCTGAAATCATTACCCTTTTAAACGATAATTACTACTTCATTTCATTGGATGCCGAAAACAAAGAAGACATTTATTTCAATAATCTTACGTTCTCATTTAAACCAAATGGACAAAATACTGGAATTCATGAACTGGCAACGGCATTGGCAACCATTAATTCCCAAGTGGTTTATCCAACCATTACAGTTCTGGATTCTGATCTTTCAATAGTATTCCAAAAGCATTCTTATCTGAACAGCAAGCAGTTACTCACTATTCTTGAAAAGAAAAAATAAGTCAGTTAGTTGTTAAAGCATTTCCCTAAAATAACAATCAAACTATAACAAAACTTTATAATTCTAATTAAGTTCTTGCAACTAAACTTTGTAACTTTGCAATTCTAAAAGTTGAACTTAAAATAAAAAATATGTATCCAGAAGAAATGGTAAAACCAATGCAAGCTGAATTAACATCTGCTGGTTTTCAAGAATTACATACCGCTGATGCTGTAGAAAGCGCAATAAAATCAGCAGGAACAACACTTGTAGTAGTAAACTCTGTTTGTGGTTGCGCAGCAAGAAATGCACGTCCAGGAGCCAAAATGAGTTTGGATAATGCAAAAAAACCATCTAATCTAGTAACTGTTTTTGCAGGTGTAGATCGCGAAGCGGTAGAAGCTGCAAGAGGATTTATGTTTCCATTCCCTCCATCTTCTCCAAGTATTGCCTTGTTTAAAGACGGTGAATTGGTTCACATGTTAGAGCGTCACCACATTGAAGGACGCCCAGCAGAAACTATTGCAGAAAACTTAAAAGATGCTTTCAACGAATATTGCTAAGCTCTAAAAGTCATTAAAATCAAAAAACCATCCGTTTAGGGATGGTTTTTTGATTTTAAACTATTTTGTTCCTCCTTATTTTCCATGTAGTTGTTTATAAAGCGTGATTATTGGTGTCTGATTCAATCGAATAAAACCTTGCTCCGGACGGTCAAGTGCCAGAATCAACCACATTAAAGAAGCAAAAATTATGGAAATTATAACAGAGACAATGTTATTTTTTTTACCTGATATCCCAAACTGATATCCCAATAAAAACATTGAAAATAACGTAATAATACCCAAAATAAATAAGATGGCAAATGGAATTCGGTACTCAAAAGTGAAGGTCACACGCTGATTGTATATTTCATTCAAATCGTTTGTTGACCCCGTATAGAGCGAAAATGCTTCCGAACTTCTATCAAAAGCCGCCAATGCTTCAGAATAATGCCAAAGGGAATCCAAAATTGCTTGAGACCTAGTTTTTAAGCGCTCTAATTTTTGGGGTGATAAATCATTGGCTATAGCCGCACGTAAATCAGTATACTCAATCAAAAGCTTCCTTGTGCTTGATTTATAGGGTTCCGGAATTAATCCGGCTCTTAAATACGTAGTACGGATAGTCGTTACCTCATCCAGCAAAAGTTTCTTGCGTTCATTATAACGGTTGTCAACAATTTGAAAGGTAAACGCCAGCATAAAAGCCAACAAACCGAGTGCTGCGCCAACAACAGATCCCACAGGAGCATCACTAACTTTAACTGCTTTTCTTTTTAAATAAAATCCATATTGTTGACCCAAAAGAATTGGAATCAAAACGCATAAAAACGGAATTAAATACATTGCCAAATTTAGAAACATAATATTACCCATAATTTCTACAATTAAATTAAATCAACAATCGATAAGTTAATATAAAATATTCATTACCATAAAGTTACAACTTATATCTTACAAAAAACAAAAGCCAGCAAAGCATGTTAAATTTCTGCTAAACGCAAAGTCTTTAAAACAAAAAACCACGCAAATTGCGTGGTTTTTTGTTTTAAAGATAATGACTAATTCCAACCTCCTCCTAAAGCTCTATACAATTGGATAGTTGAACTCAGTTGGTTTTGTGTCAATTCCGAAAGGCTTAATTCTGCATCAAATAAAGATATTTCCACTTGTAAAACTTCCAAATAAGAAACATACCCATTGTAATATCTTGCATTTGAAAGTTCTAAGTTCTTTCTAGCTGCAATAACCTGTTTGTTTCTAGCTGTCCATTCATCTTTATACGTTTTCACGTTTTGCAGAGATTGTTCAACTTCAGCAACGGCTACAAGACAAGTCTTTTGGTAATTAAGTCTTGATTCTTCAGCAATTTGACGGTATATTTCTACTCTCCTTCTGTTTTTACCAAAATTAAAAATCGGTCCAGCAACTGAAGCGCTAGCGTTTTGCAGATAGGAAGATCCATCAAACAAAGAACTTACCTGACTGTTTGCAAAGCCGGCTAATGCAGCAATGTTAAACGAAGGAAAGCGCATTGCTTGTGCAACACCTATTCTTTCATTAGCAGCCATATAATTTCTTTCAGCTTGATTTACATCTGGTCTGTTTTTTAATAAAATGGAAGGAATAGAAACAGGTATGTCATTCGCTACCTGGAGCTCTGTATTGGTTTTCCCGCGCTGTATCGGACTTGGAGCTTGACCAATCAAAATTGAGATAACATTTTCTTGATTGGTAATTTGCCTTTTGATAGCCGGAATAGTCGCTTCGGCAATCGCTACTTGTTGTTCGATTTGAACCTTATCTACTTCAGAAACGTAACCTGATAAAAACCTTTGATTAATAATTTCAAAACCTTTTTGTCTTGATTCTAAAGTCTTTTCTGCAATAAGCAATCTATTATCAAAATCACGAAGTTGAAAATAGGCTACAGCTATATCACTTACCAAGTTGGAAAGGATTACTTTACGACCTTCCTCACTGGCAATTAATTCATCTTGAACTGCTCTATTCTCATGACGAACTTTACCCCAAAAATCCAATTCCCATGAAAGAGAAGCTGAAGCATTGGAAGGCATAAAAGCTTTTTCATTGCTATTGACTGTTGCGCTATAACCAACAGCAGGCAACAAATCAGCTTTGGTATAACCCAATTCTGCTCTGGTACGTTCAATACGAGCCATTGCAATTCTCATATCATAATTATTTTCAAGTCCCTTACTGATTAGTCCTTTTAAAACATCATCATTAAAAAGATCAAACCATTTTACGTTAACTACAGAAGCCAACGTATCTGCATTTGCGGGACCATTTTGAAAATTAGCAGTATTTGGGTCTTCTGGCTTTTGGTATTTAGGACCTACCAAACAACCTACAGGAAGTACTGCAAGGGTAAGAATAACAACAACTATTTTAAATTTATTCATCATGATCTGTAGTTTTTGAATCCGTACTATTTTCAGTTGCTACAACCTCATCCTTGTTTTTTCCGATATTTTCAATCATTACAAATAAACCCGGAACAATTAATACTCCAAGAACTGTGGCTATCAACATACCACTGAATACTGCCATTCCCATTACGATACGAGCCTGTGAACCAGCTCCCGTAGCTGTAAGTAAAGGAACAACCCCAAGTATAAAGGCAAAAGCAGTCATTAATATTGGTCTAAAACGAAGTTTAGCAGCAACCATTGCAGCCTCATAAAGTGGCACTCCTTTTTCATATTCTTCTTTGGCAAACTCAACAATAAGAATCGCGTTTTTGGCGACCAATCCGATTAACAGTACCAATCCAATTTGTGCAAACACATTATTTACATAAGCGTCACTTCCAAATCTTGCCAAAGCCAATCCTAAAAATGCTCCAAAAACCGCAAAAGGCGCTCCAAGCAATACACTGAAAGGCAATTTCCAACTTTCGTATTGTGCAGCAAGAATTAAGAACACAAATACCAATGCCATGAAGAACACGGTACCACCTCCCGGCGAGTGTTTTTCTTGATACGAAAGATTGATGTAATCGTAACTCATATCAGCAGGTAATGTTTCCTTGGCCACTTCTTCCAATGCATCAAGTGCTTGTGCACTACTATAGCCATCGTTAGGGCTTCCTCCAATCTCGGCTGACCTAAATAAATTAAGACGGTTCGTAAAATCAGGCCCAGCAACTTTAGTAGCCGTAACCAAAGTGGATACAGGCAACATATCGCCATTATTATTTCTTACATAAATGCCATTTAAATTTTCAGGCTTTAATCGGTCAACTGCCTCACCTTGTAAATACACTTTGTACTGACGCCCAAAACGGTTAAAGTCATTGACGTAAGATCCCCCCAAAAAGGCACCCAATACTTCGGTAACCTTTGAAACAGGCACTCCTAATTTCATCGCTTTTTCGTTATCAATATCTAACTTTATCTGAGGTGTCCCGGCATTAAAAGTGGTATAAATCCTTTTTATCTCTGGACGTTTTTGAGCGGCCGCAATAAAAGCTTGTGTTTGTTGAGCAAGGTATTGTGGAGTGTTACCACCTCTATCTTGCAACATTAAACTAAAACCGGCAGATGCTCCTAAACCTTGAATCGCAGGAGGACCAAAAGCAAAAGCTGTTGCTGTCGTAATTTGAGTCGATAGTTTTTTATTTAATCTATCCACTAATTGTTTAGCCGTTTCAGCCCTTTCTTCCCATGGTTTTAATGATATGAAAATAAAAGCGTTATTCGGTTGATAAGAGTTGGTAAGCATACTAAATCCATTGATTGTAGTGTATGACAGTATCGATTCCTCTTCTTTCAAAAACCCATCCACTTTCCTTGAAATTTCATCTGTACGCTGAAGGGAAGATGCAGGAGGCAAGGCAATATTAATTAATACATATCCTTGATCTTCCTCTGGAATAAAGCCCAATGGAATCTTTTTACCCAACAATACAACAGCCACAAGAATTATAGCTAATAAAGCGATAATGCGCATTGATTTTTTAGCAAAAAAAGTAGCGCCAGACAAATATTTATCGGTTACCTTTTCAAAAATACGGTTGAAACCTGCAAAAAATTTAGCCAACCATCCTTTTTGTTCACTTACAGGCTTTGTGGGTTTCAACAGCATGGCACAGAGCGCGGGACTCAGAGACAACGCACTAAATGCCGAGAATGCGACCGAGACCGCAATGGTAATGGCAAATTGTTGGTAAAAACGACCTGTAATACCAGGTGTCATCGCAACGGGAACAAACACTGCAATCAAAATAAGTGCAATTGCAATTACAGGTCCCGAAACTTCTTTCATCGCTTGTATCGTTGCATCTTTTGGAGATTTTCCGTGTTCAATATGATGCATAACGGCTTCCACTACCACGATCGCATCATCCACAACAATACCAATTGCCAGTACCAATCCCAATAATGACAAAGTATTTATTGAAAATCCTAGCATTGGGAAAACAGCTATCGTACCAATTAATGATACAGGAACTGTAATCAATGGAATCAAAGTGGCGCGCCAGTTTTGAAGAAATATAAATACAACTAATATTACTAATATAACAGCCTCAAAAAGAGTGTGAACAATATCCTCAACACCAGCTGTAATCGCAAGTGTCGTATCCAATGATTCTTGGTAAACTATATCCTTAGGAAACTTTTCGGACATTTTTTTCATAGCTTCTTTGGCAAGAGTAGCTACTTCCAAAGCGTTACTTCCCGGCATTTGGAATACTGTAATTGCTGCTGTGGCATTACCATTTCTACGGGCATTTGAACTATAGTTTTCTGTCCCCAATTCAATTCTGGAGATATCGCTCAATAATACTTGCGAACCATCTGATTTACTTTTTACCACAATTTGGCCAAACTCTTTTTCTGTAACCAAACGATCTTGAAGCGTAACACCATAAGTAAAATCAGTCCCTAATGGAGTAGGCTCGGCGCCAAATTTTCCTCCGGGACTAATCATGTTTTGGGCATTCAAGGCATTCTTTACGTCGTCAACAGTCACCTCAAGTTTGCTCATTACATCGGCTTTTAACCAAACCCTCATTGAATAGTCGCTTCCCCCAAAAAGAGAAACTTCACCAACCCCTTTTATACGTGCCAATTGATCCACTATGTTGATGTTGGCGTAGTTATTCAAAAATTTTGAATCGTATTTAGGATTTGTGGAAGTAAGCGTAAACAACATCATCGGGAACGATAATGATTTTTTTACCACTACCCCTTGTTGTTTTACACTTGAAGGCATAAAAGGAGCCGACTGTGCTTGACGGTTTTGGGTAAGCATGTTGGCATTATCCAAATTGGTTCCTACATCAAATGTTACTTCAATTGTACATGCTCCATCAGATGTGTTGGTAGATTTTATGTAAAGCATCTGTTCTACTCCATTTACCTTTTGTTCAATTGGAGTCGCAACAGCTTGCTCGACATTCAAAGCATTTGCCCCTGTAAAAGAAGTAGTGATTTTCACTACAGGCGGATTGATATCTGGATACTGCGATATTGGTGTTTTTTGTAATGCAAGTAATCCGAGTATCACAATGATGATACTGATTACCATGGCTACAATTGGTCTTCTAACAAAAAATTCTCCCATAATGTGTTTCTAAATTATTTATTAGCACTAATTAATTCTCTGCCTTTCCTGGAGCCCAATCTATAATTTTTGGAGTAATGACACTTCCGCTTTTCAATAGAGAGGTTCCTCCCATAGCAACTTTATCATTAGCCGTTAATCCATCAAGAACCAAATAAGAGTCTTTGTATGACGGACCAATTTGTACCATTTTCATATCAACTTTATTGTCATTGCTTACCACATAAACCTGATAGATTCCTTGCATTTCAATAACAGAACGCTGAGGAATAACCAATGCATTTTTACGGACATCGGTAACAACATGAATTTTCACATATTGACCAGGTCGAATTAATTGATCAGGATTAGCAAATGCAGCCTCAAAAGTTACTGCACCTGTAGTTGGATCAATTTGTCTGTCGGCAAAACTGATTTTTCCTGTTTCAGAGTAAATCGAACCATCAGACAATTCTAATGAAATTGATTTCCCTGCTCCTTTTAGACTAGAATCTTTCTTAGTTATTTCTCTAAAAATTCGAAGATATTCCTGTTCGCTCATTGTAAATCGAACTCTTACGTCCCCTAAATCAGAAACCGTATTTAGAACAGATGCAGCACCTGGGCGAACATAATCCCCAACCCTAACTTTTGATATTCCTATAAGTCCAGAAATTGGAGCAACAATTGTGCAATATCCTAATTCTATTTTTGAATTTTCTAATTTGGCGGTAGCAGCTTTTATGGAAGCAGTAGCTGCATTATACGCTGATTTTGCTGCTATTAATTCTCTTTGGCTGACAGCATTCATCTTGGCAAGTGGCACCATCATATCATAATCGGATTTGGTTTTAGCCAATCTTGCTTGCATTTCTGCCAAATCTGCCTCAGCCTGATGCACATTTTCCTGAAACGGTAACGGATCAATAGTGTATAACAATTGCCCTTTCGTTACTAAACTACCTTCTTTGAAATTAAGGCTCTCGATAACACCATCAACTCTAGGGTTAATCTGTATATCCGATTGTCCAAAGGTCTGTCCCGTGAATTCCGACTCGAGTCTTACATCTTGTTGTAGTACTTTTACAACCGAAATTTCAAGCGGCTTTACTTCTGGCGCCACTTCTTTTTTACAGGAAGTATAAAATGAAGAGAGAACTATAACAAAAAATAATATTTTAATCTTTTTCAGCGCATTCATAAAATTATTATTAAAATTAGTAAAAACAAAAATACAGATTTATATTTATCATAAAGAATAAATTACAAAAAACAACCGAATTATCTACAATGATTAATAAAAACATTAATAATTTATAGTTGTTTTGAATTATCACTCAGAATCTTATAATCATTCTTTGTTGAAAATATCTCAGTTACTGTTTTTTTACTAAATTAGTAGATTGTATTCCGTAATTCTGAACATAGGAAAAACATTAATTGTTTTTTAATCTGCATCATCTTTTACTAACATTAAATTTCAAAATTATGTCTAAGTCGAATAAAAAAGAGCTGAATGAATATGAGGAAAACCTAATTGACCTAACCGCTTTAAGCAAAAAAGAACTAATCCAACGAGCTAAAAAGTTCTCAAAACAATATAATGTTGGTGACGGAGATGGTTTCAAACTCAAAGATTACGAGACCAAAGCCAGTTTCAATTTGGGTGATGAAGGAAAACCATTAGTGAATCAAACCTTGCAAATAGGAGTTGAAGCCTTGGCCGCTATGCAGGATATATTATATGCCCAAGACAAATGGTCGTTATTACTCGTTTTTCAGGCAATGGATGCAGCTGGCAAAGATGGAGCTATCAAGCATGTTATGTCAGGGGTCAACCCACAAGGTTGTCAGGTTTCTTCATTCAAAGCACCCAGTTCAGAGGATTTAGATCATGATTTTTTATGGCGATGCCAAAAACATTTACCGGAACGTGGACGTATTGGGATTTTCAACCGTTCTTATTATGAAGAAGTCTTGGTTGTACGTGTTCACGAAGCTATTTTAAAAGGCCAAAAATTACCCGAGAAACTAATTACCAAAGACATTTGGGAAGAGCGCTTCCAGGACATTCGAAATTTCGAAAAATACCTGAACAGAAACGGAACTATTGTACTCAAGTTTTTCCTTAATGTTTCTAAAAAGGAACAAAAAAAGCGATTTATAGAGCGCGTGGACGATCCGGACAAAAACTGGAAATTTAGTGCTGCAGATGCAAAAGAAAGAGGCTATTGGGATGACTATATGCATGCATATCAGGAATTAATAAAAAACACCTCCACCAAAAAATCTCCTTGGTACGTGATTCCTGCAGACAATAAATCCTATGCCCGTATCGCCATAGCATCAGCAATCATAACAGCACTCGACGAAATGGATTTAGAATACCCAAAAGTAAGTGCAGAAAAAATAGCCGAATTAAATGCTGTCAAAAAAGCATTATTGGACGAGAAAGATTAATGTCCTTGTATTTAAATTTGAAATATGACTTCCAAATTTTTCCCACCTGCGGAATGGATTCCAGCATACGATACTAAAACCTTAAAAAGCGACTTTGTAGCCGGAATAACTTTGGCTGCCTATGGAATTCCTGTATCACTTGCTTATGCAACCCTTGCAGGACTACCTCCACAATACGGAATTTACGGCTACCTGATTGGCGGTTTATTTTATGCCCTATTGGGAACCAGCAAGCAACTGGCTATAGGCCCCACATCGGCAATTTCCTTACTTATTGGCACCACAATTACTGATATGGCCAACGGAGATGTTCAGCGTTGGGCAGACATTGCCTCACTCACAGCCCTTGTATTTGCAGGAATGGCAATACTCGCTTATCTCTTACGTTTGAGTGGAATTATCAATTTTATTAGCGAAACAGTTTTGGTGGGATTCAAAGCCGGTGCTGCCATAACAATTGGTTTGACACAATTACCCAAATTATTTGGCGTAAAAGGCGGAGGAGAAAATTTTATTGATCGCATTATCACTCTTTTTTACCAACTCCCAGACACTAATACCTCCGTATTTATTTTTGGTGTTTCAGCTATTATTACTCTAATAATTGGCGAAAAAAAAGCTCCGGGGCGCCCCATTGCTATCTTTATAGTAATTTTATCTATTTTACTCATTTCCACAACTTCATTAGGTCTTCATGGATTCAATACAGTTGGTGTCATTCCCACAGGTTTACCGGAATTCCATTTGCCTTCACTACGGATTAGTGATGTAGATGGCGTACTTCCACTGGCAATGGCTTGTTTTTTATTGTCTTATATCGAAAGTGTTTCGGCAGGAAGAACATTGGCACAAAAAAATGGCTATGTCATTGACCCACACCAAGAATTACTAGCACTTGGAGTTGCCAATGCAGCTGTAGCACTCGGACAGGGTTACCCCGTTGCCGGAGGATTATCACAGTCTGCCGTAAATGATACCGCCGGTGCAAAAACCCCATTATCACTATTATTTGCCTCAGTAACGATAGCTGTCTGTTTATTATTTTTAACGGGATTCCTTCAAAATTTACCAAATGTAATTTTGGCATCCATTGTCTTGGTAGCCATTAGAGGACTTTTTGATCTAGAGGAAATTAAACACCTCTATAAAATAGACAAACAGGAATTTTACGTTGCCATGATTGCACTTGTTGCAGTGCTTATTTGGGGAATTTTAACTGGCGTTTTACTTGCAGCAATGGTAACTTTATTATTATTGATAAAAGCGGCCTCAAAACCAAATGTAGCTTTTTTAGGCAGAATACCAGGAACCAAACGCTATACCGACATAGAAAGGCATCCAGACAATGAGAAGATTGAAGACGTACTACTTGTTCGGATTGAATCTTCCATATTCTACTTTAATGTCGAATACATCAAAGAGCAGATTTGGGAAAAAATCTATAGCGAACCTAACTCTTTAAAAACAGTGATTTTGGATCTTAATTCCTCTCCCCGAATTGATATTGCAGGTGCTCGATTTTTAAAACATCTTTTTGTCGATTTAAAAGCCAAGAATGTTTCCCTAAAAATTGCCGAAGCTCGCTCCGAAGTTCGGGATAGTCTCCGTGCCGAAGGTCTAGAAGTACTCTTGGGACACATCAGTCGCGCAGTCTCAGTTGACGATTTGGTGGTTAGTGCGATGCAAAATAATTAGGGAGTGCCACCAGCAAGAGAAAAGGGCTAACAACTTTGTCGTCATTGCCCTTTTCTCCTGCTGCTGTCGGGCTATACGCGCTACTTCGGTAGCTAGCTTCTATCCCTCACCCGAAATTACTGCTAAACATCAAGTTTTATATTTATCATGTCCATTTAAAAAAATAGTATGCCTTTTAATAAAAATTACGAAAACAAATTAATACGATTATTTTACTAAATTTGCCTTATAAATTCGTTTTTTTCAATTGAGGTTGCTTTTTTAATACATTAAATAATAATACTTCACAGAAAACCGAAATGTTCTAATTTTAAAAACAAAAAACGAAATCGATATAGTTATAAAAGAATTATTATGATTAACAAAAAAGTAAATACCGTTCAAGAAGCACTTCAAGGAATTGAAAACGGAATGACCCTCATGCTTGGTGGTTTCGGATTGTGTGGCATACCCGAAAACTCCATCGCCGAATTGGTTCAAAAAGAAACGACAAACCTAACCTGCATTTCAAATAATGCTGGAGTAGATGATTTTGGACTTGGTTTGCTTTTGCAAAAAAGACAAATCAAAAAAATGATTTCTTCCTACGTGGGTGAAAATGCCGAATTCGAGCGCCAAATGCTTTCTGGTGAACTTGAAGTAGACCTTATTCCACAAGGAACTTTGGCAGAAAGATGTCGCGCTGCACAGGCCGGAATTCCAGCCTTTTTTACACCCGCCGGTTACGGAACCGAAGTCGCCGAAGGTAAAGAAGTTCGTGAATTCAATGGCAAAATGCACATTATGGAACATGCTTTCAAAGCCGATTTTGCCATAGTAAAAGCCTGGAAAGGCGATACCGCCGGGAACCTCATCTTCAAAGGAACAGCCAGAAACTTCAATCCATGCATGTGTGGCGCTGCAAAAATAACAGTTGCCGAAGTAGAGGAATTGGTCGATGCGGGAACATTGGATCCCAACCAAATTCATATCTCTGGGATTTTAGTGCAACGCATCTTTCAAGGAAAACAGTATGAGAAAAGAATTGAACAGAGAACTGTAAGGGCTAGATAATAAAAACACTATCTAATTTTCTAATTAACAAATTCACACATTAACAAATGGCATTAGATAAAATAGGAATCGCAAAACGAATTGCAAAAGAACTAAAAGACCGTTATTTCGTCAATCTAGGTATCGGAATCCCTACTTTGGTGGCAAATTATATCCCAAAAGGAATTGACGTCGAATTTCAAAGCGAAAATGGCGTTCTAGGCATGGGACCTTTCCCTTTTGAAGGAGATGAAGATGCCGATATCATCAATGCTGGAAAACAAACCATCACCACTTTACCTGGAGCTTCTTTTTTTGACTCTGCAACCAGCTTTGGAATGATACGTGGACAACATGTTGATTTGACCATACTGGGTGCTATGGAAGTTTCAGAAAACGGAGATATCGCCAACTGGAAAATACCAGGAAAAATGGTCAAAGGAATGGGTGGAGCCATGGATCTTGTTGCCTCAGCCGAGAATATTATAGTCGCAATGATGCATGTCAACAAAGCGGGAGAATCCAAAATATTAAAAAAATGCACCTTACCGCTAACTGGTGTAGGTTGTGTAAAAAAAGTAGTGACCGAATTGGCAGTTTTAGAAATCACCCCAAAAGGTTTTAAATTGCTGGAAAGAGCACCTGGAGTTACGGTAGAACACATCATAGCTTCGACAGAAGCCAACTTGATCATAGATGGTGAAATTCCAGAAATGATAATTGATTAATGCTTTTGATAAAAAAATCAATTCATACAGATTGTTTCTTTTCATTAAGCTTAAAAAATACAGCAAACTCAACTATCTGACATATGATTTATTTTCTCGTCAAATCCTTTCATTTAACATAGAATTTGTAATCTTTTTAAATTTTTATTTATATTTGTTGTAAACAAACAAAACAATAAATTATGAAGAATTTTAGATTATTATTAATAGCATTTCTATTTTCAGCGAGTATGATGGCTCAAGATAGAGGATCAGTTGTAGGTAATATTTATGGCAGCTATACGTTTTCAAACAACGTTAACTTTGATTATGGAGACCTTAAAATTGGAGATGGTCTTACATATGGTGCTGGATTTGAATTTTTCCCTCAAAAATCTACATCTGTAGAACTTAAATATTTGAGACTTGATACCTCCATGAATGTTGATGTGCCTATTAACGCTAACGATCTTGATAGTGATGGAGCGTTCAACTATATCTTAATAGGGGGTAATCATTACTTTGATAGTGGAAATAATGCAGTTCCTTATTTAGGTGGTGGACTTGGTGTGGCTATTACAGAAGGCCCATATGGCGGAAGTGATACCAACTTTGCATGGGAAATCAAAGGAGGAGTAAAAATAAAAACTGCTTCTATTGTTTCTATTAGTCTTCAAGCTAATCTTATATCAACTGTTGCTGCAGCTGGTACAGATACATATTGGGGATACTGGGGACCTGTTGCAGTACAGGATTATGCTTACTCATATCAATTTGGCTTAGGTGCTGTCTTTGGTTTCAACTTTAAATAAGAGAAAGAAACATTTAAAACAAAAAAGACCGCCACACTGGCGGTCTTTTCTATATAAATTCTTTTCTTTCTAAAGATTCTCAAAGAAATCATTCCCTTTATCATCAGTGATAATAAAAGCAGGGAAATCTTTAATCGTGATTTTACGAACGGCTTCCATACCCAATTCTTCAAAATCAACTACCTCAACAGAAAGAATGTTTTCTTTGGCTAAGATGGCCGCTGGACCTCCGATTGAACCCAAATAGAACCCTCCATAGGTTTTACAAGCATTCATCACGTCTTTGGTTCTGTTTCCTTTGGCAAGCATTACCATACTTCCACCATTCTTTTGGAACTCTTCCACATAAACATCCATTCTTCCCGCAGTCGTTGGTCCAAAACTTCCTGAAGCCATTCCTTCTGGTGTTTTGGCAGGTCCTGCATAATAGATTGGGTGATTTTTAAAGTATTCTGGCATTGGCTTACCAGCATCCAATAATTCTTTGATTTTGGCGTGTGCAATATCACGAGCCACAATCAAGGTTCCGTTCAATTTCAAACGCGTTTTGATTGGGTATTGCGACAATTTTTTAAGAATATCAGCCATTGGTTGATTCAAATCAATATCAACTGCTTCTTCCAAATGTGGAGGCGTTTCAGGCAATAAACGTTTTGGATTTACTTCCAACTGTTCTACAAAAACACCTTCTTTAGTAATTTTTCCTTTGATATTTCTGTCAGCCGAACAAGAAACTCCCAATCCAACCGGACAAGAAGCCGCGTGACGTGGTAAACGAATCACTCGAACATCGTGAGTAAAATATTTACCTCCAAATTGCGCCCCAATGTGGCTTTCCTGGCAAATTAACTGTACTCTTTTTTCCCATTCCAAATCACGGAAAGCCTGACCGGCCATATTTCCAGTTGTTGGCAAATGGTCAAAATATCCTGCAGACGCTTTTTTAACGGCGGCTAAATTCGCTTCAGCAGAAGTTCCTCCAATCACTAAAGCCAAGTGATACGGCGGACAGGCCGAAGTTCCCAAGTCCATTATTTTGGCACGAATGAAAGCATCCAAAGATTTCTCATTCAATAAAGATTTCGTTTGTTGGTATAAATAGGTTTTATTGGCGGAACCTCCTCCTTTTGCCAAAAACAAAAACTCATAAGAAGCTCCTTTTTTAGCATAAATATCAATCTGTGCCGGAAGATTCGAACCAGAATTTTTCTCCTCAAACATACTGATTGGCACAATTTGGGAATAACGAAGGTTTCTTTCCTGATAGGTGTTAAAAATTCCTTTTGAGAGCCATTCGGCATCATCAACACCTGTATATACATTTTCGCCTTTTTTGGCCATTACAATCGCCGTTCCGGTGTCCTGACAAGAAGGTAACTCACCATCGATAGCAACAACTGCATTCTGCAATAAATTATAAGCCACAAATCGGTCGTTATCGGTTGCTTCTGGATCATCAAGAATAGCTCTTAACTTTTCCAAATGTGAAGTTCGCAACATAAAAGAAACATCTTTCAATGCTTCCTGAGCTAACAATTCCAACCCTTTTGGATCAACAGTTAAGATTTCTCTATCGCCTAGTTTTTCAACTTTTACAAAATCAGAAGTGATTTTTCGGTATTGCGTATCGTCTTTTAAAATAGGATAAGGATCCTGGTATATAAAGTCCATAATTTGATTTTTTTTAAGGAATGCCAAATATAAGAATTGTTCAAAGATTCCTAACTGATTTATATCACGTTCCTTAAATAAATTATCAAAATTAAATTCGATTATTCATTTTAGAAGCAGTGGCATCGGGCATTTTTGATTAAATAAGTCCTGCTCTCGTAATTTATGACAACAGGGCTAAAGAGAAGAGTGTTGCGTATTTACCATCACAATTGACCCAATATTCATAAA
>DATEOV010000551.1:0-7002 GCA_035273645.1 Flavobacterium sp.
CCTGTGGCTGATGAATTAAATTTAGATTATCTATTGCATTTTTTTAAATCTCAAAAAGGTAAAAATTTATTGGGTTTAGCCTCTCCAGGAGGTGCCGGCAGAAATAAAACATTAGGGCAAAGTGAATTTTTAAAGTTAAAAATACCTGTTCCAAATATTAAAGAACAGAAAATTATTGGAGAAGTACTGGACAAGGTAGATGAAGAGATTTTATTATATAAAGAAAAGATAACAAACCTACAATTACAGAAAAAAGGATTGATGCAACAATTATTAACAGGTAAAGTGAGAGTAAAAATCTAAAATAAGAATATATGAATTTTAATGTATATGATTTAGGGAATTTAAAAGCTGGCGAAAGAGTTCAGGTAACTTTACAAGGTAGTGCAGCTAACGTTAGACTAATGGATAGTTCTAATTACAGTAATTATAAAAACGGAAGAAGACATACTTATTATGGAGGTTTAATTACTAAGTCTCCAGTAGTTTTAGGTGTTAAAAATTCAGGACATTGGTATGTTACTGTTGATATGCAGGGGTTGCGTGGCACCGTAAGGTCTTCTGTAAAAGTATTACCATCTGCTTTGCCAGCATATAGAGAACCATCACTTGCAACAGTACCTTCGTTAATTCATAAAGAAGAGCATAATCCTTATGATTCTGTTGAGGATGAAAAAAAATATGATGTTTTTATTTCTCACGCTTCAGAAGATAAGGAAGAGGTTGTCAGGCCTCTTGTTCATGCACTACAAAAAGAAGGTTTGACAGTTTGGTATGATGAATTTGAAATGAAAATTGGCGATAGCTTAAGAAGAAAAATTGACAAAGGATTAGTAAATAGCAAATTTGGCATTGTGGTTTTATCGAAAGATTTTATCAAAAAAGGTTGGACAAATTATGAGTTAGATGGTATTATTTCTAAAGCTGTCACAGGCGAACAAGTCGTTTTGCCTATTTGGCACAATATTACTAAAAAAGAAGTAATTGATTTTTCTCCATCACTTTCAGATAAAGTAGCAAGAAACACTTCCGCTTATACTGTAGAAGAAATTGCAACAGAAATAGCTGAATTAATCATTTCTAGTAACTAAAAAAATTAAAACATTATGAGTGTAACAAGTATAACAGATAAAAATAAATATTTACTTTGGGTAAAATCTGGCGGAAGATGTCAATATAGAGGTTGCAATTGTTCTTTAACACAAGATATTTTAACCAAACGAAATTTTAATCAGTCATATATTGCTCATATTGTAGCTGATGTTCCGGGTGGTCCAAGAGGAGATGCTGTTCGTTCTCCTTTGTTAAAAGATGATATTACTAATTTAATGTTGCTTTGCGATACACATCATAGATTAATTGATAGAGCAGATGTTGCTGGAAATCCGGAAGCATTATTATTAGCAATGAAAAAAGAACACGAAGATCGTATTGAGAGTGTTACTGCAATTGCTCCAAATATGCAAAGTCACATACTTACTTACAAAGCCAATGTAGGTGCTTTTACCCCAGAAATGAGTTACCAAACAGTAAGTCAATTCCTTATACCAACATATTATCCAGCTATTGCAGACACTATTGATTTAAGTTTGTCCAATAGTGTACAAAGAGATAGAGACACTGCTTTTTGGACAACAGAAGTAGCAAATTTAGAAGCACAATTCGATAGAAAATTATTGCAAAATTATGCAAAAGGAGAAATCAAACATCTATCAGTTTTTGCTTTTGCTCCAATTCCATTATTAGTAAAATTAGGTACATTGATTAATGATATTTACACCTGTCAAATTAACCAAAAAGTACGTAATCCAGATACTTGGAATTTAGACGATGATACTGCAGAGGTTAAATACACACTAATTGAACCTGAGAAAAAACATAAAACAGTGGCTTTAAATATTTCTTTAAGTGCTACCATTACTAATGATAGAATTACTCAAGTTTTAGGCGAAGAATGCGATGTTTTTACATTTACGATAGATAATCCATTCAATGATTATTTAAAGAGTAAAAAACATTTAGAAGATTTTAGTATTGCAATTAGACAATTATTTAATCAAATAAAAGCTAAATATGATGCACAAACTCCAATCCATATTTTCCCCGCAATGCCTATAGCTAAAGCAGTAGAATTAGGAAGAGTTTGGATGCCGAAAGCAGATATGCCGTTATATCTTTATGACCAAAATACTGCTAATGGTGGATTTACAAAAGCGATAGAAATAGTAAACAGTTAATGTATGAGCAACATTCAAAATTCCGAATTTGAAAATATTGTAAAACTTATACAAGAAGCACAAGGTAGAGTTAGGCAATATACTAATATGGCTTTGGTAACATTATATTTTGATATTGGTAAAACAGTAAGTCAAAAAGTAGTACAAGGTACTTGGGGACAAGGCACAGTACAACAACTGGCTGATTATATCCAAGCTGAAATGCCTACATTAAAATCATTTAATCGTAGGGGGTTATATCGTATGAAACAGTTTTACGAAACCTATTGTCCAGGATCGGAATTTGATGTTGTATTTCAGAATATTGCTACCCTAAATACTGAAAATCAAAATAATAAAATTGTGTCAGCACTGCCGACACATTTAAGTTTTGAATTTGTATCTACTGCGTTGACACAATTACAAAAAGCACAAAATGAAAAAGTGTCGCCAATGGCGACACAATTAGAAAATAATGATGATACTAACGAAAAAACAATTGTGTCCGCATTGCAGACACAATTGAGTTGGTCAGTTCATTTAGAGATTTTATCAGCTTGTAAGTTGCCCGAAGAAAAATTGTTTTATTTGATTATGGCTTCAAAAGAGAAATGGAGTCAACGCGAAATAAGAAGACAAATTGAAAGCGGTCTGTTTGAACGCTATGCCTTAAGCAATACAAAAGTGTCAGCACTGCCGACACAATTACCAGCCAAGATAAACGAACACTTAAAAGATATTTATTCATTAGAGTTTTTAGAATTAGGTGATGATTTCAGTGAAAGCGATTTACAAAAGTCAATAGTAAAAAACCTAAAGAAATTTATTTTAGAAATTGGAAACAATTTTTCTTTTGTTGGAGAAGAATACAGAGTACAAGTCGCTAATAGAGACTACGAGGTAGATTTATTATTCTATCACAGAGCATTACAGTGTTTGGTTGCTTTTGAGCTAAAAATTACCGATTTCAAACCCGAGTATTTAGGTAAAATGAACTTCTATTTAGAAGCACTCGACAGGGATCATAAACAGCCACACGAAAATCCAAGCATCGGAATAATCCTTTGTAAAAGTAAAGACGATGAGATTGTAGAAATTGCAATGAGCCGTTCACTATCACCAACAAAAGTAGCAGAGTACACTACCAAATTAATTGATAAAAAATTACTTCAAGCCAAATTACACGAATTGGGAGAATTGTACAATCAATCAAAAAACATAGATTCATAATGAGTATTCCATCCTATATTGAAGACCATATCAGTCAAATTCCAGCATTACAGTTACTCATAAAAATGGGATATCAATATGTATCGCCAGATGAAGCAATGGAATTACGTGGCGGTAGAACCAGTAATGTATTGCTGGAACCTATTTTAAAAAAACAACTCGAAAAAATAAATAGTATTCAATACAAGGACAAAGAGTTTTCTTTTTCAGAGAGTAATATCAATGCTGCAATTATAGCTTTGCGGGAATTACCAATACAAGATGGCTTTATAAAGGCAAATCAGGCATTTTACGAATTAATAACTTTGGGTAAAAGTTTGGAACAAACTATTCTAAACGATAAAAAAAGTTTCTCTTTTCAATATATCGATTGGAAAAATATAGAGAATAATACTTTCCACGTTACCGAAGAATATGCCGTATTGCGCAGCGAAAGAAACGACACTTATCGCCCAGATATTGTTTTATTTATCAATGGAATTCCAATGGTAGTAATTGAATGCAAAAGTAATGTGATAAAAGACCCTGTAACACAAGGAATATCGCAACATTTAAGAAACCAATTAGAGGACGGAATAAGAGGATTATACCAATATTCTAATATGGTGTTGTCATTAGCCGTAAACGAGGCAAGATATGCCACAACAGCTACACAAAAAGAGTTTTGGAGTGTATGGAAAGAAGTATTCCGTACAAAGGAAGAAGGAATACAGTATGGTGATGCAATTAGACAGCTAAAAAACAGCGAATTACCTAATACGGAACGAACAGCCATTTTCAAACAGCGATTTAGTAGTGTATTACATTATTTCAATCAACTGGAAAAAGAAGAAGTAATTGTAACCGAACAAGATAAATTAATATTCAGTTTATGTCAGAAATCAAGAATATTAGACTTGATTTTTAATTACATAATTTATGATGATGGCATTAAGAAAATAACCCGATACCAACAATATTTTGCTATCAAAGAAACACTAAAAAAAATCAGTATTGCCGATGCTAATGGAAAGCGAACTGGTGGTGTGATTTGGCATACACAAGGAAGTGGAAAATCGTTGACAATGGTAATGTTAGCCCAATTAATTGCAACCCAAAAAGAGATAAAAAACCCAAAAATAATTCTTGTTACTGATAGAATAGATTTAAATACACAAATAACAGAAACATTTCAAAAATGTCACGTTGATGTAGAAGAAGCGCAAACCGGAAAACATTTAGTAGAACTAATCAATAGTCCAACCGACGCAGTAATTACAACATTAATACACAAATTTGAAGCTGCTATAAATCAAACAAAAGAAGGTTTTACTTCGCCTAATATTTTTGTATTAATTGATGAAGGACACCGAAGCCAGTATGGTACATTTAATGTAAAAATGCAAAAGGTTTTCCCGAATGCTTGTTTTGTTGCATTTACAGGAACTCCATTAATGAAAAAAGAAAAAAGTACTGCCAATAAATTTGGAGGTCTAATTGATGTTTATTCTATAACGGATGCCGTTGAAGATAAAGCTGTAGTACCGTTGCTTTATGAAGGAAGACACAATCTAATTGAAGTAAATGATAAACCATTAGACACCTATTTCGATAAAATTTCGGAACCTGCCACTCCTTATGGAAAAGTTGCATTAAAAAGAAAATTCAGTTCAACTAATCAAATTAATAAGGCAGACCAAGTAATTTATGCAAGAGCTTGGGATATTAGTGAACATTTCGAGGATAATATTCAAGGCACTGGTTTCAAAGGACAATTAGTAGCACCCAACAAAACTACAGCAATAAAATACCGAGAATACTTAAAAGAAATTGGTAAAGTAAGTTGTGAAGTGTTAATTTCTGCACCAGATACAAGAGAAAATCACGAAGATGCTTTTGAGGAAAACGAGGATGTAGTCTTGAAATTTTACAAAGCAATGATTGGTAAATATGGAAAACAATTAGATTACGAAAAATCAGTAATTAGTGCTTTCAAAAAGCAAGAACAACCTGAAATAATTATTGTAGTAGATAAATTATTAACTGGTTTTGATGCGCCAAACAATCAGGTTTTATATGTGACTAGAGCATTAAGAGAGCATACTTTACTTCAGGCAATTGCAAGGGTAAACAGAGTAGCGCCAGATAAGGAATATGGTTTTATCATTGATTACTTTGGAAATTTAGAAAATCTGGACAATGCTCTAAATACATACAGCGGACTAAATGACTTTGAATTAGAAGAATTATCAGGAACAATAATAAACATCAACAAGGAGATAGAAAAATTACCACAGGCACACAGCGAGTTATGGGATATTTTCAAAACGATAAAAAACAAATACGATGCAGAAGCCTATTCCGAATTATTAAATGATGAAAGCATAAGACATCCTTTTTATGAAAAACTTTCGGCATTTGTTCGTTTGTTTAAATTGGCAATGGCATCAATAGAGTTTAATGATATTAAAAACGAAAAAACCATTGACAAATACAAAAGAGATAGTAAGTTTTTCTTGCAATTAAGAGTGGATGTTAAGCGAAGATATTTTGACGATTTAGATTATTCAGCTTATGAACCACAAGTTCAAAAATTAATTGACAAACATATTACTACGGAAGGCGAAGTATTAAAAATAACGGAACTTGTCAATATATTTGATAGAGAAAAAAGAGAAGCTGAAGTAGAAAAAGTAATAGGTAAAGCAGCAAAAGCAGACCACATTGCAACTCGTACTGTTAAGGCAATCAATATTAAAATGAATGAAGATCCAATCTTCTACAAAAGTTTATCGGCATTAATAAGAGAAGCGATAAACGATTACCATCAGCATCGAATTGATGAAGCACTGTATCTGCAAAAAGCTAAAGAATATGAAAACCAATTCTTGACTGGAAAACAAAATAATGTACCAAATGCTATCCAAGACAAACCTAATGCAATTGCTTTTTACAATCTAATAAATGCAGTGTTAGAAAATAGTTTTAGCAATGCGCCAGAACCAAAAGAAGTACAAGCCAATACAGCATTAGAAATAGACGATTGTATTAAAAATATAGTATTTGAAAACAATACGCTTATTATTGATTGGCAAACCAATACAGAGATTGAGAAAGAATTAAAAAACAATCTTGATGATTTACTTTTTGAAAAACAACAACAATACGATACGCAATTCTCATTTGATAAAATTGATGAAGTAATAGAGGAAGTAATTAAAATTGCTAAACTAAAATACGTTTAATGCCACATTCTATCCAACAAATAAATTATGGTAGTAAAAGCATTGAATATAAATTGTCTTTTGCTACAAGAAAATCGTTAGGTATAAAAGTATTGCCTGATGGTTTAGTATCGGTTATTGCTCCAATTGATTCAAATTTAATAGACATCAGTAATAAGGTGAAATTAAAAGCCAATTGGATATTAAAACAGCAAGCCTTTTTTTGTAATTACAAACCCAATACCCCAGAGCGTAAATATGTTAATGGAGAAACACATTTGTATTTAGGAAGGCAATATAAGTTGCAAATTATTGAAGATACTATAAATGAAATAAAGATTTATAGAGGAGCA
>DATEOV010000552.1:0-2744 GCA_035273645.1 Flavobacterium sp.
TTAAATCCTTATAAAGAATTGTGTTCTAAATTTTAATTTATCATATTAAAATTTGTTATTTTTATTGAACAATTGAATTCTCTTTTTCATCTTCCCATTTTCCAACTACTGAAGTTGCCAATGCATTACCTAAAACGTTTGTAGCGCTTCTAAACATATCGCAAAAATGATCAATAGGTAATATTAAGGCAATACCTTCAATAGGAATTTTAAACATTCCACAAGTAGCAGCAACAACTACCAAACTTGCCCTAGGAACCCCTGCTATTCCTTTACTGGTAAGCATTAGAACAAAAAGCATTGTAAACTGAGTAGGGTAATCCAAATGAATTCCATAGGCTTGAGCAATAAAAATACCAGCAAAAGTCATGTACATCATACTTCCGTCTAAATTGAATGAATAGCCCAATGGCAACATAAAAGATACTATTTTATCTTTCACTCCAAATCGTTCCAATTCTTCAGTAAGTTTTGGAAAAACCGCCTCAGAACTGGTAGTACTAAAGGCAATAATCAAAGGACTTACAATATGTTGCAATAATGTTTTCATTCGCTTTCCAAGAAAAAGCACCCCTACAAAAATTAGGATCACCCAAAGCGTACCAATACCAACTAGAAATGAACCAAAGAATTTGAAATAAGTAATCGCTAATTCCTGAAAATCACGAACAGCAAAAACCCCTGCGATAGCACCAAAAACACCAATTGGAGCAAATTTCATTACAAAATTTACCATTTTTAAAACAATATGTGAAGTTCTATCCAAAAAATCAGTCACCGGCTTTGCATAATCACCAATTGATGCCGCCGCCAATCCAAAGAATATAGAGAATATTACAATCTGCAAAATTTCATTGGTAGCCATCGCTTCAAAAAGGCTTTTAGGTACAATATGCTCAATAAAATTTTCAAAAGACAAATTTTGAGTTTTTGCCGTAACATCTGTAGCCGTAGCTAAATCAATATTTGAAAGATTTAAACCAACTCCAGGTTGCAATAAATTCACATATAACATTCCAATTAATAATGAAATAAATGAAGCAGTAAAGAACCAGGCTAAAGCTTTCCCACCTATTCTACCAACCGTTTTTATATCCCCTAATTTGGCTATTCCAACTACTAAAGTTGTAAAAACTAATGGCGCAATAATCATTTGTACTAGTCTAATAAAAATAGTAGCTAACATTTTTATTTTATTGCTAAATTCTTGTGCACTTTCGACTGTAGTAGAGTTGTGAATAATAACACCTAATATAGCTCCTAAGAACATTGCAATCAGAATCTGACCTGTAAGACCTTTTAAAAATGATGTTTTTTTAGTTGTAGTTGTAGTCATTAAATTAATTTCAAGGTTAAATCTCAATATTTAGCTCGTCAAAATACTGAGGATGCTTTGCAATTATAAATATGTTTTATTCAAAAGATAAAAATCAGCAAGAACAATTGCTGCCATGGCTTCTACAATTGGAACAGCACGAGGTACAACACAAGGATCATGACGTCCTTTTCCTGTCATTTCGGTTATATTTCCTTTATTGTTCAATGACTCCTGTTTTTGCATTATGGTTGCTACAGGTTTGAAAGCAACACGGAAATAAATATCCATACCATTACTTATTCCACCTTGAATTCCACCTGAAAGATTCGTTCGGGTAGTTCCATCAGGATTGTATAAATCGTTATGCTGACTACCTTTCATTTTAGAGCCTTCAAAACCACTTCCAAATTCAAAACCTTTTACTGCATTGATAGAAAGCATTGCTTTTCCTAGTTCAGCATGTAATTTATCAAAAACAGGCTCTCCAAGTCCTATAGGCACATTTTGAATTACACAAGTAACTACACCTCCCACAGTATCCCCCTCTTTACGAATTTGTTTGATATAATCTTCCATTGTTGCTGCCATCGCTTCATCCGGGCAACGTACTGGATTGCTTTCTATTTTAGAAAAATCTAATTCTTCATATGGCGTATCCAAAGAAAGAGGGCCTACAGCCGAAACATAAGCATTTATTTTAATATTAGATAGCATTTGTTTAGCAATAGCGCCTGCAACTACTCTACTAGCCGTTTCACGTGCAGAACTACGTCCTCCACCTCTATAATCACGTACTCCATACTTTTTTTCATACACATAATCTGCATGACTTGGTCTATAATTATCTTTTATATGTGAATAATCGTCTGATTTTTGATTGGTATTTGGAATAATAAAACCGATAGGTGTTCCAGTAGTTTTTCCTTCAAAAATTCCAGATAAAAATTGAACATCATCTGGTTCTTTTCTTTGCGTAACTATCGAAGATTGACCTGGTTTTCTTCGTGACATTTCAAATTGAATTGCCTCCAAATCCAGTTGGATTCCAGAAGGACAACCATCAATGATTCCACCTAATGCTTCACCATGTGATTCTCCAAAAGTAGTTATTCTATATAGTGTGCCGTAGCTATTTCCTGCCATTGTATAAAATTTTTACGCAAATGTAAGTTTTATGAATTAAACTAAAAATTATAAATTAGTAATATTTCACAATAATTCCACACAATATCCATATAAATCCTATTGCTTTTTAGCATAAATAAACTGTAAACTCTTAAAATGCAATTGATATTTGATACGTAAACTTTTGCCAATTTATTTCTTTTTAAAAGAAAGTGCGTTTTTATCATTTTAAAGAAAAACATAAACACTTGATTTAAAAATAACTAGACTCAACTTTTATTTTTTTTTTTAATTTTATAAA
>DATEOV010000553.1:0-10410 GCA_035273645.1 Flavobacterium sp.
CAAAGTCTGGAACAGTCAAATAAGCTGCAATTGGCGGAACAACTAACCAAGAGAAAAAACCTCCCACAATCCAATAGCTTTCCCAAGCCCAATCTTTAACCTTTTTGTAAGGCATATAAAAACTACCTGAGGAGAATCCTCCGATAGAGTGAAAAATAATTCCAAGTATTGATTCCATATTAATAATTTTGGTTTAGTAGTAATAATTTTGGTTTTGTAAAATAAGAGAATCAGTAAAACAAAACAGTCCTATAGAGTCTTCGGATATATGATAAAAAACAGAGAAAAAAACTTTCTAATTAATAAAAACAGTTAATTTACTGATGTCAATCTATTACTGTTATTACTAAACAAAATGGTCCTAATTCAGTTCAATCACTTAATAAATAAATTAATTCATTTAAAAAAGAACTGCTGGCAGAAATTCAATCTGTCTTTTATAAAAAAGTATTGTTTCCAAAATATACGAACAGCCTATAAAGACTGACGTTCTATGTAATTAAAAGGGTTTTTGATAATATCTTTTTTTTCGGTAAGTATCATCTTAGCGACAGATTTTCCCATAGTTTCAAAATCAGTGCTGAATATTGATATACCCAGAAGTTCCTTTAGAGGTGTTTCATTATACGATATTATACCTACATCTTTTCCCATTGTCAGATTCTTTGCTTTTATTTGTTTCAAAAGACTTAATAAATCTTCCTCTGAAATTATTATATAGGCATGCTTCGCTTCAAACTCAAGTCCATCATAAATCTTATTTACGACCTCAAAATTTAAGTTATGTTCAGCGCAAAACACATTAAATCCTTCTAAGATACCTATCGGATAAGGAAAAACAGATTTCAGCGGATATACCAATACAATCTTTTTATATTCAATTAATTTACTGTAAGACAACCGCATAGCATGAATTATATCTTCCCTGTAATCTTGGTAAACTGCTGCAATTGTCTCAGGTATTTCTTTATAAGAATTATCAGTGATAATCAGCTTTTCTTTAGGGATAGATTGGATCATCTGAATTGCTTTAGCAGTATAGCTGACATATTGTTTGGCTTTATCTCTAAAGTGAGGCATAATGACAAAATAATCAAAATTAGAAAGGTTATACTTAAGTGTCTTTACAAAAATCTTTTCATCATAATTGTACAAACTTATCCTAACATCCGCCTTTACACCTAATGTTCTGATGAAAGAGTTATACACTTCTAACTTATAAGAAGTGACCTTATTGATTAAAAAGAGTACTTTTATTTTTTCATTCGAAGTATTATCGGTAACAAAATAACCCACACCCTTTACCAAAAAAATAATATTTTTATCTCTTAATAATTTAAATGTCTTTTCTATCGTATCGCGTGTCAATACCCTTTTGCTGCTAAATTCTTTAATTGAAGGAATTCGCTGACCAACCTTTAATTTGCCCTCCTGCACATAACCAATTATAGTTTCTGCAACCTGAATATACTTGGGTATACTTGAGTCTTTATTTATTTTCACTGCCATCTCCTCTATTTCCCGTATCATCTTCTATTGTGTTTATTATTTTAAAATAAGGCAGTGCTGTTTAAGAAAAAATAAAATTTTTCCTTCTCACATCACCGAACTGCAGTCCTTTTGATTATCCACTTGTTTATTATTAAATGTTTAATTACAATTCCATTTCAAAATGATACTTTCCAGAACCAACAGTTTTATTATTAGCATTTAAAACTGCATTACCTTCTTTAATAGTATCTATTTTATTCGTTGGAAATTCAATCGTTGCGTTAGTGTTTGCTGGAATCTCTACATCAAGAATCAATTTGTTATTTTCTATTTTCCAAGAAGAAGAAACCAACCCATAATTTGTTTCTAAACTTCCTTTGGCATAAATTAGATTTCCACCAACTTGAGGCTTAATAATGATCTCTTTGTATCCTGCTCCATCAGCTTCTTTAGTATCGATACCTGCAATGGTTCTGTACATCCAGTCACCTACAGCCCCATACGCATAATGATTGAAAGAAGTCATGCTTGGATCTTGAAAAGTACCGTCAGGTTTCATAGAATCCCAACGCTCCCATATTGTAGTAGCTCCATGGGCTTTTATTGGGTATAACCAAGAAGGATACGTATCCTGAAGCAGTAATTTATAAGCCACATCATTGCGGCCAAAACGGGTTAAAACTGGGTTTAAAAAAGGAGTTCCTAAAAAACCTGTAGTTAAATGATACTCATAACTTTCTATATTTTTAACCAAGCGATCAACAGCTTGCGCTCTTAAGTTTTCTGGTAACAAATCAAATTGCAAGGCCAAAATATAAGCGGTTTGAGTCTCTGAAATTAGTTTCCCAGATGCAGTCATATATTCTGTTTGAAACGCTTTTCTAACGCGCTCCAAAAGCGATTTATACTCTAAAACCTCATCGGTTTTACCTAGCAACGTTGCTGCTTTTATCATTATCTCTACATTGTAAGCATAAAAACATTGTGCTACTAAATAGTTGTCTGTGATAGCTGATTTCATTCCGATCATTCCTTTTGAATCATCAACTCTATAACTCAGCCAATCAGCAAACTGAAATCCAGTATTCCACAAATCATTTTTGGCCTCACCACGAACATAATTCAAATAGGCTTTCATACTTGGATACTGTCTCTCAACAACTTGCTTATCCCCATAACTCACGTATAAATTATATGGAATAATTATGCTGGCATCAGACCAGCCTGCTGCACCAATTGGAAAATCAAAAGCAGAACCTTTTAATACATAAGGTACTACAAATGGCACAGAACCATTTTCATTTTGTTCAGCAGCCACATCAACCAGCCATTTAGCAAAAAATTGATCTACATTAAAGTTATAAGAAGCTGTTCTTGAAAAAACCTCTGCATCACCTGTCCAGCCTAAACGTTCATCACGCTGCGGACAATCTGTAGGAACATCTAAAAAATTACCACGCTGGCTCCACTGAATATTTGATTGTAATTTATTAACGTAAGAATTTGAGGTTTCAAATGAACCCGTTTTTTTAACATCCGAATACAAGGCAAATGCCGTAAAATCAGCTGGATTTATTTTTCCTTTAATTCCTTCTACTTTTACATAACGGAATCCAAAAGTTGTAAAATGCGGTTCAAAAGTCTCGATTCCGTTTCCGCTTAAAGTAACTGTAAACTGAGCTTTGGCTGTTCGTAAATTTTCAAAATAAGGAACTCCTTTTTTATCTAACATTTCTACATGAGATAATTTAATTTGATCACCCGCTTTTCCTTGTATATTAAATGCAATCCAGCCTGCAAGGTTTTGCCCGAAATCCAAGATTGTTTCACCGTTCGGTGAAATCAAAACTTGAACCGGCTTTATACTTTCATGTTTACGAATTGGCTCATTAATTGAAGCCGTAATGTAATCTTTAGGTAAATCTGCGGCCACTGCATTTGTCCATTTACTGTCATCAAAATTTGCCAGGCTGTAATTTTTTTGAAATAAACGAGCATCTTGAATTTCGCCATTATAAATTTCAGAATATGCAATATGACTGCTTGTTACTTTCCAAGAACCATCAGAAACAACTGTTTCACTCGTCCCGTCTGAATATTTTATAACCATTTGAAAAAGGAGAGCAGTCTCTTTTCCGTAAAAATTTTGTTTATTTTCCCAACCCAATCGAGTTCTATACCAACCGCTGCCTAATAAAACCCCAATCGCATTATTTCCCTGAACAATTAGATCCGACACATCATAGACTTGGTATTGCAGATGTTTTTTATAACTGGTCCAGCCTGGTGCCAAGTAAGAATCCCCCATTCTTTTTCCATTTATTTGAACATCGTATAATCCTCTTGAAGTTGAATATACTTTTGCAGAAATGATTTTTTTATTGGCCAAAAATGATTTTCTAAACATTGGCACAACACCATTAACCGTATCATTCTTTAATCCTGAAGAAATCCACGATGCTTTCCATTCTTTTGAATCAAGTAAAGCGGTACCAAAAGAAGCAACAGCCCATTTTGAAGTATGGCCCTGATTATCCCAAACTCTTACTCTCCAACTATACTGCGTGTCTGAAACTAATGGCAAACCTGCATGTTTATTAAAAATCGAAGTTTCAGATGCTATTTTACCTGATGACCAAACTGTCTTTTTTCCATCTATAACCTGAATTTCATAAGCAGTTTGTTTTACATCTCGTTTAGGAGAAGTCAATTGCCAACTAAAACGGGGCGCCTTTACACCAATACCGATAGGATTTTCGAGATTTTCAACTGTAAGGTTACGAAGTTCAACTTGCGCAAAAACTATCGTAGTAAAACAGATGAAAATTAGAATTAGAATATTTTTTTTCATATTCGAAATTTTTAGGTTAAATCAATTTATTCTCATTTTTATTTCTGGAAAATTTCAGGATATTTTCTAATAAAATATACTGGAGTACAACTCCAGGCATGGCAATAACTATTAACCAAAAAAGCGTTGTAAGGAGATAGAAAATCGTTCTTCGGGTCGTATACTTCCCAGAAAGTATCAGCACCTTTATTTACCATGTCACCCCAGTAATTGGTAATTATATCTTTGGCTTCCTGTTTCATTCCAACTTTTATCATTGCTTCAATGACGTAATGGTACAAATATGGGGCACCAGGATAAACGACATTTTTAGCAGTTGGTAAGGCTTTTAATGCTCTTACCCCTTCTGATTTTGAGGCTACTCCGCTCAAGACCATCCATGCTTGTGAGCAGTAGGAAATCTGTTTATCCTTTCCGCTGACAAATAATCCGCTTTTGGCATCATATAAATTCTTGTGAGTTGCTTTTGTAAGTTTATCAATAAGTGCAGGCAATTCAGCCACTTCGTTTTCCTTCCCTAGCATTTTGGCTAATTCATACGTATTTTGGTATGCCCAAATCACAACACCCTGCAATGCTGCCTGTTTATCTAAACCATCTCTCCAGTCAAAAAACAGCCACCAGTCTTCATCTGCACGTTCATAATCCAGCATCCCGTCTTCACCAATATATTTTTTAGGAATTTCAATTTGTTTTTTGGCAACCTTCCAAAGATCCAAAGCGGTTTTTTTGTCTCCTGTTGCCACTAAATATTCTTTCAATGCTACATTGTAGATAAGAGCATAATCAAAAAGAGGATTGATTTGTGCATGCGGGCTTGGACGTTCAAAAACATTTGACGGAGCTACACCATCCTCATAACTTAATCCTGCCAGCATATAAAGACAATGCTTGGTCAAATCATGATTTTTGAAGGTGTAAATATTAGCCAATGATTCTAAATACAAATCACCAACCCACAGACGTCTGTCTCGTTTTGGTCCATCTTCGTACACTGTCTGCATACATTCTTTTAGGGTATTCAGCCCAATTTGGTCAATTTTCCTGATTAAATCCGGAGTAGATGCAGCCAATGGTGCTGCTGGCTCTTTCACCGAAGTCGTTGCATTAACATAAATATCAGAAACTTTAAAATCAGAATATATCGAACTTCCCAATACTTCAATCTTCACATAACGAAATGCAACTCGTCGCGGAATAGTGATCGTAGCAGGAACTTCAGATATAGTTATGATTTCGTCTTGTAACCAGGCACGGCTCAAGATACCAGTATACGGATCAAATGGTAAAGCGGCTTCAGCAGGAACCTCTGCAAAAGTAAATTTTAGTCTTAGGGCTGCGTCAGCAACACGTTCGAAATCTTCAATTTTGAAAGTCACATATCCCGTAAGATGTTCTCCAAAATCCAGAACAGCTCCTGATTGTTTCTTCATTGAACGCGTGTACAAACTGTCCATAGGATGCTTCGGAATAACTTTCCATCCCTGATAGGCTTTCTCGTCTTTTACCACTGAGACAATTCCTATTGGTTTTTTTACAGTTTCAATTAATTTGGGCTTCGACGCCTCTGCAATTTCCAGCCATCCTTTTCTTTCTTGCTGATAAAAATCCTGAGCAAAAAGAGTTTTACCGCAAAACAGACAGCTTAGGATTAAAATTGATAAATGTATTTTTTTCATTATAAATTTGATTAGGAATATATAGATAGCTTAAAAAACCAGGCAAAGCAAATTCTTACGATGCCTGATTAATTACTACCAAAACAATTTAAAAATAAGGAGATAATAAAGATTCACTTGCAGGTAAAGGAAACAATAAACTAATTGTGCCAAAAGCCGCAGGAGCAGGTGCTACACCCGCTGGAAAATAATAATTTTCTGGGTTGGCCTTCACTCTTGCACCATATGCCGACATTACATTCTGAGCATTTCCTGTACGTACTAAATCTAACCAGCGTTTGTTTTCAAAAGCTAATTCAACACGTCTTTCGTTTAAAATAGCAGTGCGTAAATTTGCCTGGCCTACAGCAGTAGTGCTACCAAGATTGGCACGTAAACGTACTTCATTTAAGTAACTTGCAGCAGCTTTACCATTTTCATTTAATGCTTCTGCATATAACAAAAGAACTTCAGCATAACGATAAACTGGCCAATTGGTTCCTGTAAAACCAGCTTGTGCATGTGGCTGCAATAATTTTTTTACATATGGATAAGTTTTACCATCACTTAAAGTGGTGATTCCAATAGAAATGTTTTTTCTCAAATCACCAGGTTCATAAGCGGCTAACAAATCTGGCGTAGGAATATTGAATGCCTCTCCTGTAAGAGCCTGGGTACCGGAAGCTCCAGTAATACTAGCAACCTGTTCAGCGCTCATAGGTGAAGGCAGCATCTCATAAATAAAACTTCCAGCATAACCTTCCGTCCCTTCTTTGAATTGTACTTCAAAAACAGATTCTGAATTGTTTTTATTACTAACTGAAAACGCAGATGCATAATCTCCAAGTATATATTCCCCTGAATCAATCACTTGTTTCAAGACTGTTTCAGCAGCAGGCCAATTTTTCTGAACAGCATACACATTCCCTAATAGTGTTTTGGCAGCTCCAGAAGTAGCTCTTCCAGCTTCCTGTTCTGATTTTTTTGGCAATAATGCAGCCGCTTGTGAAGCATCTGCGATTATTTGAATATAGACAGCTTCAACTTCAGACAATGGTAAAGCAGCTCCTTCTCTATCAGTCACAGGAGCTAAATGCAATGGCACTTTTCCAAAATATTGAACCAAATCAAAATAAGCAAGGGCACGCAGGAAATAAGCCTGTCCTTTGATATTATTTTTAGAAGCTTCTGCAAAATCAACCCCGTCAACAGAAGCTAGCAACTGGTTTGCCCTTGCTATAATTTGATAGTTGGTGGTATATTTATGCGTAGAAATAGTATTTGCTGCCTGATTTGTAAAATCTGAAATAGCCTCCTGGTCAGTAACTGCGCGATATGAAGAATTATACAAATAAGTAGTATTGTCAGAACGCATTTCTCCCATTAGCCAAGCACCAGCATTATTAACGCCTGGAGCTGCAGATTTGTTATATAAATCTCTTAATGGTGCGTATGCCGCATTGACTGCCTGCTGTAAATCCTTTTCACTTTTATAAAAAGTAGCGGTACTCAAAGAGGTTTCGGAAGGGATTTCCAGGAAATCCGAGCATGAACTCATAAATAAGCTCAATGATAATGCTGTAATTAGTATCTTTTTCATGATAATTAAATTTTGTATATTGAACCTTAACCTTAAATTTTTTCTTCATTAATTTTATTTAAAAAATAGTTTGACAGATAAAAAGTTAAAGAGCAGATTTATTTATAGTTTAGGTTTTTAGAATCCAACATTAATACCGAATGTTATTGTTCTTGGTACTGGATAACTTCCCCAGTCCATTCCCAGATTAAGGGTACTACCGCCAGTTCCACCAGCAGAAACACTTGCTTCTGGATTTACGCCTCTGTAGTTTGTAAAAGTGTAAAGATTTTGAACCGAACTGTAAACACGAGCTGATTTTAAAAACTTACCATTTGTAGGGACATTATAACCCAAAGTAACATTTTTAAATGAGAAGAAAGAACCATCACTTACAAAACGTGTACTTGACCAATCACGTTCCATATAAGTAGCTGCAGTTGTTTTCCCATAACGTCCATCTCCTGGATTTGCTTCTGAACGCCAACGGTTCTGAACATCTGACAACACATTAAAAACTCCGTCCAAATTGGTAGTACCTTGATCAGTCATAACCATTAAATCGTTTCCAACTGAACCTGAGCATACAATAGATAAATCGAAATTTTTATAAGAAAAAGTATTTGTCATTCCTAATAAAGCACTTGGAAAAGGATTTCCAATAACCGTACGATCATCATTATCTCCACCGAATGTTATTACACCATCACCATTAACATCTTTGTATTTTATAGTCCCTACTTGTGAATCTGTCGCTTTTGGAGAATTATTAAAGTCTGCCGCATTTGTATATACACCTTCCTGAACCAAACCATAGAATTGTCCTAATGGCTTTCCAACTTCTGTTATCGTCGCATAATTTCCAAATCCGCCATATATACGCTCAACACCATCAGCCAAAGCCAGCACCTCATTATCATTAAAAGAGATATTGAAGTTAGTGTTCCATTTAAATTCACCTACTAGGTTTTTGGTGCTTAAACTAAACTCATGTCCCCAAAATTTAATTTCACCAACATTATCATTAAAGTTTGTAAAACCTGATTCTTGTGCAACAGAAACGTTATACAATAAATTAGTGGTATTTTTTGTGTAGAAGTCATAACCAAAATGAATACGATCGTCAAACAATCCTAAATCAAGACCTAAATCCAATTGAGCTGTGGTTTCCCAACCTAATTGATCATTACCCAATGAACTTACTGCAGCGCCACTGGCAACTGTACTTCCAAATACGGCATTTGCAGTGTTATTAATCAAAGCATATTGCGTATAATTACCAATATTATTATTACCTATTATACCATAACTTGCTTTTAATTTAGCAAATGAAATAACTGGCACTTTTTTTACAAATTCTTCTTCAGATATAATCCATCCAGCACCTATTGAAGGGAAGTTACCCCAACGATTCTCTGAGCCAAAACGAGAAGAACCGTCACGACGAATAGCAGCAGTCAATAGGTATTTACCTTTGTAACTATAGTTAACACGAGATAACAGGGAGGTTAATGCCCACTCCTGTACATCAGTATATGTATTAGTACGATCAATATTCAAGGCAGATTGTATAGTGTGAATACGGTCATCAGGAAAATCTGTTGCTCTGGTCTGTGAGATATCTGCGCGATACGACTGATTCGTATACCCAACCAATAATTCCACATTATGATCCCCAAAGTCACGTGTATAAGTTGCAGTGTTTTCATTTAACCATGACATGTACCTAGTATCATTATTAACTGCACTAGCTACAACTGGTGGTAATGATGCAAAGACCGTCGAAGCTGTCGATGGATTAAAGTTTTTGAAAGCACTGTTTCCAAAATCAACATTAAAAGTAGTTTTCAAAATCAATTTGGAAATTGGCTCATATTCTACTTTTGCATTGGAAATTATTCTGCTTGATTTTGTTTCATTTGTAATCTCTTGAGCAGAACGATACCAGTTTGGTGTTGGAAATGCTCCAGCAACTGATAATGGCAATGATCCATCCGCATTCTTATATGGGCTTGTAGGCCATGTCAGCATAGCATTATTAAATAAACCACCTGGTACTGCAGCATTATTATTGGATGCATAAAATGCACCATCTGAACTTGGGGTATTATTGATTGTATAGCTTGGAGCCAAATTAAACCCAAGTCTTATTTTATCTGATAAGTCATATTCAGTATTAATACGCATTGAATAACGCTTATAATTAGAATTAAGCATAACCCCATCCTGATTAAAGATCCCTAGTACTGCAGAAGTACTTAATCTATCTTTATTCGACGCAATTGTAAAATTATAACTTTGCAGTGGAGCAACTCTCAATAATGCATCATACCAATCTGTTGACTTACCTGCATATTGCGAAGGATTTTGAAATTCAGCTGGCACTGGCTGTCCTAAATCTTCGAAAGATTCTTTTTTAAACTGTGCAAATTGTTCAGCATTCATCAAATCTGGACGCCCTTGCTGAGGTACCGCCTGCATCCCCGTATAAACATTAAAGCTCGAAGTTGTCTGGTTTTTCTTTGCACGCTTTGTAGTTATCAAAACTACCCCGTTCGCAGCTCTAGAACCATATAAAGAAGTTGAAGCAGCATCTTTCAATACGGAAATATTATCGATCTCATCAGGATTAATACTGCTGATATCCCCCACAAGAGGAAATCCATCCACTACATATAAAGGATCACTTCCTGCTAGAATCGATGCCTGACCACGAATACGCATACTCATACCCTGACCTGGTTTTCCAGTAGTTTGATTTATTTGCACACCTACCAATTTTCCTTGGAGTTTTTGCGTAATCTGTGCTACAGGAATATCTTTCATTTCCT
>DATEOV010000554.1:0-7293 GCA_035273645.1 Flavobacterium sp.
AGAAAAAATCTCAAGAACACCATTTCCAAACTCCAAAAAAGTATATATAGAAGGAGAAATATACCCGATAAAGGTAGCCATGCGTGAAATATCCCTAGCCGACACCAAAATGTCCAATGGAAGAATCGAAAAGAACCCACCCGTTACTGTTTACGACACTTCAGGACCGTTCACCGACCCAAATATCGAAATTGACATCCGAAAAGGATTGCCACGCATTCGCGAACAATGGATACTAGACCGTAATGACGTAGAAGAACTGACCGAAATCTCCTCTGAATACGGAAAATCACGTCTAAATGACGAAAAGCTAAACGACTTACGTTTTGAATATTTACATAAACCAATGCGAGCCAAAAAAGGAGCTAACGTTTCCCAATTGTATTATGCAAAACAAGGCATCATCACTCCCGAAATGGAATACATCGCCATCCGTGAAAACCAACGCATCGAGCAATTAAACGACCAAACCAAAGCGATGCAATGCCAACACCAAGGGCATAGTTTTGGAGCCCAGACCCCAAAAAGCAAAATCACCCCCGAATTCGTAAGGAGTGAAGTAGCAAGAGGTCGCGCCATTATCCCAAACAACATCAACCATCCTGAAAGCGAACCTATGATTGTGGGCCGTAATTTCTTGGTAAAAATAAACGCTAATATTGGTAACAGTGCTGTGACTTCGAGCATTGAGGAAGAAGTAGAAAAAGCCGTTTGGGCCTGCCGTTGGGGAGCCGATACCATTATGGATTTGTCTACAGGAAAAAATATCCACGAAACTAGAGAATGGATTATTAGAAATTCACCTGTACCAATAGGAACAGTTCCTATCTATCAAGCCCTTGAAAAAGTAAACGGAATTGCCGAAGACCTGACTTGGGAAGTATTCCGCGACACCCTTATCGAGCAGGCCGAACAAGGAGTTTCTTATTTCACCATTCACGCAGGAGTACTATTGCGCTACATTCATTTGACAGCTAACCGCGTTACGGGAATTGTGTCCCGTGGCGGTTCTATCATGGCCAAATGGTGTTTATTTCATCACAAAGAAAACTTTCTTTACACCCATTTCGAAGAGATTTGCGAAATCATGAAACAATACGATGTCGCTTTCTCTCTTGGAGACGGTTTACGCCCAGGCTCCATAGCCGATGCCAATGATGCCGCACAATTCGCCGAATTGGAAACTCTTGGCGAACTGACTAAAATCGCTTGGAAACATGATGTTCAAGTATTCATCGAAGGTCCAGGTCACGTTCCAATGCATATGATTAAAGAAAACATGGACAAACAACTGGAACATTGCGATGAAGCTCCGTTTTATACTTTAGGCCCATTAACCACAGATATTGCTCCGGGTTACGACCACATCACTTCTGCCATTGGCGCTGCAATGATTGGATGGTACGGATGTGCGATGCTATGTTATGTAACACCTAAAGAACACCTTGGTTTACCCAACAAAAAAGACGTAAAAGATGGCGTTATAACCTATAAAATTTCCGCTCACGCCGCTGACTTAGCCAAAGGTCATCCCGGCTCACAATACCGCGACAATGCCTTGAGCAAAGCGCGTTTTGAATTCCGTTGGGAAGACCAGTTCAATTTATCGTTGGATCCGGATACAGCCAGAGAATTCCATGACGAAACTTTGCCGGCTGATGGCGCAAAAGTCGCTCATTTCTGCTCAATGTGTGGACCTAAATTCTGTTCGATGAAAATATCACAGGAAATCCGTGATGTCGCTGAAGCCGAAAAAGGCATGGCAGCCAAATCAGAGGAATTCATTGAGCAAGGAAAAGAGATTTACATCTAAGAAAATAGAGCAAAGAAAAAAGAGAAAAGATTATGATTGTAATCACAAGTCCAATCCCTATAACCAATGAAATAGACACAATTCATTCTCTTTTTGAGAGTGGATTGGAGTTGATTCATATTCGAAAACCTGATTTTTCTGCAGCAGAAATGAGATCTTTCTTATCAGAAATAAAATTGGTTTTAAGAGGACAATTGGTTTTGCACAACCATCATCATTTAGCTTCAGCATTTGGAATAAATCGAATTCACTTTAGCGAAAGCGAAAGAAAAAAAACAGTAACGTTATTCGGAAAATCAGCATTTGAAACATACAAAACAAAAGGATTCCATTTATCTACATCGATTCATAACATAGAAGATTTTAATGCTTTGGACTCCACTTTTGAGTATGCTTTTTTGAGCCCAATTTTTCCAAGTATTTCCAAAGAAGATTATTATTCAAAAACAGATTTTTTTGAAGCCATTAAAGAAAGAACTAATTACACAACAAAACTCATCGCTTTGGGCGGAATAGAATCAAAAAACGCAGAACTGGCATTAGAAAACGGCTTTGATAATATAGCGTTGCTAGGAACCATTTGGAATCAAAACAATCCCATAGAAAACTTTAAATCATGTCAGAAAATCGCCCAATCGTTTTAACTATCGCAGGATTTGATCCTTCGGGTGGTGCAGGAGTTTTGGCAGATACCAAGACCTTTGAACAGCATAAAGTGTATGGTTTTGCCATCAACACGGCCAATACCATACAAACCGAAAAAGAATTCCATAAAATCCAATGGACTACTATTGATTTTGTTTTGGAATCCATAATAACACTTTTAGGCAGTTATCCCATCAACGCTGTCAAAATTGGCATTGTCCCTTCCTTGGATTATTTGTCCCAAATTATTTTTTTCCTAAAAAAACATTCACCGGCTATCAAAATTATTTGGGATCCAGTTTTAAAATCATCAACCGAATTCGAATTTTTGTCACTACTAAATCGTACGACCTTGATTGAAATCCTTCAACAAATGGAGTTGATTACTCCCAATTACGAAGAAATCAAACATTTTCAACCCGAAGAAAAAGACCAACAAAAGATTGCAAAATTCTTTTCTAAATATTGTTCGATTTTACTAAAAGGCGGACATAACAGCGATAAAATTGGAGTTGATTATCTATTTACTACAAATAACATTTATAAATATTTGCCTAAAACCGACAACTGTTATGAAAAACACGGCTCAGGCTGCGTGTTATCTTCGGCAATTACAGCAAATATAGCATTGGAACAAAGCCTCAAAACAGCTTGCCAAAATGCAAAAACATATACTGAAAACTATTTACTGTCTAACTCATCTAAACTAGGATTCCATCATGTATAACAAACTACAATACATTTCTCAAGGAGAAAGCGTCGAAGAACAATTGTTCAACATTCATCAAGCTCTGGACAATGGATGCGATTGGATACAAATGCGATTCAAACATCAAAAGCCAAAAAAAGCATTGGCATTGGCTGAAGCCGTAAAATTCCTGTGCGACGAATATCTTGCTAATTTCATTATTAACGACGATGTTCTTTTAGCCGAAAAAATTAATGCAGACGGTGTTCATCTTGGTCTTTCGGACATGAAGGTTGCAGAAGCTCGAGCCATTCTCGGCAAAACAAAAATCATCGGGGCAACAGCAAACACCTTTGAAGACATAATCCGTCAGGCAAAAAATGGCTGTGATTATATCGGATTAGGGCCTTTCCAACACACAAAAACTAAGGATAATCTCAGTCCGATACTTGGAATAGAAAGTTATCGCTCAATAATTACCCAAATGGAACAGGCTCAAATTGAAATACCGGTTTACGCCATTGGCGGCATTACATTGGGAGATGTTAACCCTCTAATGAAAACGGGAATTCATGGTGTCGCAGTTTCGGGTGTTATTACCAAAAGCGACAACAAACAAGAACTCATTACACAACTTAACTACAACTTATATGGCAACGTCATTGTTTAAGATAGGGGACAAAACACTAAAGTCCCGGCTATTTTTAGGAACTGGAAAATTTGGTTCCAATATAGAAATGGAAGAAGCAATTCTAGCTTCTGAAAGTGAATTGGTAACTGTGGCTCTAAAAAGGATTGATTTGGAAACCGACACCGATGCTATTTTAAATCATTTAAAGCATCCCAGAATCAATTTATTACCCAACACCTCAGGAGCACGAAATGCCAAAGAAGCAATTTTTGCAGCGCAATTAGCCCGAGAAGCATTAGAGACCAATTGGCTGAAACTTGAAATTCATCCAGATCCAAAATACCTGATGCCAGATCCCATTGAAACCCTAAAAGCAACCGAAGAACTGGCAAAATTAGGATTTATTGTTTTGCCCTACATTCATGCGGATCCTGTTTTGTGTAAGCATTTAGAAAACGCGGGAACAGCAGCTGTAATGCCATTGGGCTCCCCTATCGGAAGTAACAAAGGATTAAAAACTATTGATTTTCTTGAAATAATTATCGAACAGAGTTTGGTTCCGGTAATTATTGATGCAGGAATTGGTGCGCCATCCGATGCTGCAAAAGCAATGGAAATGGGAGCCGATGCCTTGCTAGTCAACACTGCAATTGCCGTAGCCGGAAACCCAAAACTTATGGCAGAAGCCTTTAAGGAAGCAGTAATAGCAGGAAGAAAAGCATTTGAAGCAAAACTGGGGCAACAATACAAACAAGCGGTAGCTTCAAGTCCTTTGACTGCTTTTTTAAATGTGTAATTGTCGTAAAATTAACCGCAAGGAACGCAAAGCTTTGCGAACTTAATTTAAGTTTCAAAATATAAAACTTTGCGAACCTTACGGTAAAAACACAATAGTATGAAAACATTCAAATCGGTTTTTAAAGGTTATGATTGGGACACCATTCAAGCCAAAATATACCAAACAACTACCAAACAAGTGGAACAGGCATTGGCAAAAAGCAAAAGAAACCTAGAGGATTTCATGGTTTTGATTTCACCTGCAGCCACTACCTATTTAGAGCAAATGGCCCAAGAATGCCATGAATTGACCAAAAAACGTTTTGGAAAAACCATTCAGATGTATGCGCCGTTGTATCTAAGCAATGAATGTCAAAACATCTGCACCTATTGTGGATTCAGTTTGGATAACAAAATCAAACGCAAAACATTATCAGATGCTGAAATAAAACTAGAAGTGGAAGCTTTGAAAACAGCAGGTTTTGACCATGTATTATTGGTTACGGGGGAAGCCAATTACACCGTAAACATCAATTATTTCCTTAATGCGATTGACCAAATAAAAGAACAGTTCTCAACCATTTCGGTAGAAGTACAGCCACTTTTAACCGAAGAATACCAAAAACTACACGAAGCTGGAGTGCATTCTGTTTTGGTGTACCAAGAAACCTATCATCAGGAAGTGTATAAAAAATACCACACCAAAGGCAAAAAATCCAATTTTGATTTTCGTTTGGAAACACCCGACCGAATTGGAAAAGCAGGAATTCACAAGATTGGCTTGGGCGTATTATTAGGTCTGGAAGATTGGCGAACAGATAGTTTTTTCAATGCCCTACATTTGGATTATTTACAAAAAACCTATTGGCAAACGAAATATTCGGTATCGTTTCCGAGACTACGCCCCGCCGAAGGAATTATTGAGCCCAACTTTATTATGGACGATAAAGATTTGACACAACTAATCTGTGCTTATCGCTTGTGGAATGAAGATTTAGAGATTTCAATATCCACGCGAGAGAATGAAAATTTCAGGAATAACATCATTCCGATTGGGGTAACCAGTATGAGTGCGGGGTCCAAAACCAATCCGGGTGGTTATGTCGTTGACCCACAGTCTTTGGAACAATTTGAGATTAGCGATGAGCGTTCTGCTCAGGAAATTGCCCAAATAATTAGCAACAAAGGATACGAACCGGTTTGGAAAGATTGGGATAGAACATTTAGTCAAAAGTCAAAGGTCGAAAGTATTAAATAGAATCCGATTCTTAATTAATATCTTCTTTTCGACTTTGTGACTTTCTAACTTTAAGATTTAATAAAATGAGTGTAGTTCAAGATTATTTAAGATACAACCGTCAAATAATGTTGCCTGAAATAGGCGACGAAGGACAAGAAAAACTAAAAAAAGCCAAAGTCTTAGTCATCGGAGCCGGCGGACTTGGATGCCCAATTTTGCAATATATATCTACCGCAGGCGTTGGCACCATTGGCATAGTAGATTTTGACAAAATTGAGATTCATAACCTGCATCGACAAATTTTATACACACAAAACCAAGTAGGCAAAAGCAAAGCTATCACAGCAAAAGAAACATTGGAAGTAATGAATCCTTTAATTTCCATTGTGGCATTCGAAGAAAAATTAACTTCCGAAAATGCCGTCCAAATTATGCAGGATTTTAATTTTATAGTCGATGGTTCGGATAATTTTGAAACCCGTTATTTGGTCAATGACACTTGCGTCGCTTTGGGAAAAACATTGGTTTACGGAAGCGTACTAAAATTTGAAGGACAATTGGCTGTTTTCAATCACAACGGAACAAAAAATCTTCGGGATTTGTTTCCGGAACCGCCAAATCCGAAAGATGTGCCCAATTGCAATCTGAATGGTGTTTTGGGAACATTACCCGGAATTATTGGAACTATGATGGCTCACGAAACCCTGAAACTGATAATAGATTTACCGACTTTACAGAATGAATTGGTACTATTCAGCACTTTGAATTGGAGTTTTACAAAGTTGAAATTTTAAAATTTAGGTTTCTTTACAGTAGAAGTAATAACCACAAAACACAAAGAAAACAATCTGAAAATTTAAATTGCCTCCAGCTTCAGCTGGGGGACACAATGGCAATATTATTGTTTTGGCTAAAGCCTATTAATATTCATTCATTACCCTCCAGCTGAAGCTGGGGGCAATTCAGTTTTTTTTCAAAATTGCCATAAAAACTTCCCGCTCTATTTCTCTGCATCCTAAACTTTCGAGATGTTCGTTATAAACTTGACAATCCAATAGCCTGTAATTGTCTTTTTTAAGCTGATTTACCAAAGCAATAAACGCCACTTTCGAAGCATTTGAAACTGACGAAAACATACTTTCTCCACAGAAAACATGTCCCAAATCGATGCCGTACAATCCGCCAACCAGTTGGTCATTTTGCCAAACTTCCACTGATTTTGCCATTCCAAGTTCATTGAGTTTACAATAGGCTTCAATCATTTCATTAGTAATCCAGGTTCCAGTTTGTCCATCGCGTTTTACTTGTCTGCAGTTTAAAATAACATCCCTAAAGTTTTGATTGAAAGTAACTGCAAAAATGTTTCGATTTAGAATGTTTCGCATGCTTTTGGAAACAATCAATTCATCCAGAAACAATACCATTCTCGGATTGGGCGACCACCAAATAATGGGCTCACCTTCGTTGAACCAAGGAAAAATTCCGCTTCTATAAGCTAG
>DATEOV010000555.1:0-2456 GCA_035273645.1 Flavobacterium sp.
CGCCGGTCTCTTGGTCCGAAAACCAATACCCCTCGACTTGCATGTGTTAAGCCTGCCGCTAGCGTTCATCCTGAGCCAGGATCAAACTCTTCATCGTATATTGTTTGAATCATAAATGATTCTATTAATTTTTGACTGAAGGTCTAGTGGTTATTTCAAATCTTCCGATTCTATTACTCTTATTTTATTTGTCTCGTCTTTCGGACGAGACGGCTGTCAATTCAATATGTCTAGGAACGTATTCTTCTTGTTTATTGTGCGCTAGTCTTTCGATTAGCGGGTGCAAAAGTACAAATCTTTTTCTTTTCTCACAAGCTTTTTTTGAATTTTTTTTCGAAAATAAATTTTCAGTTTCAATTCGTTTGCTTGTCAGTATGTGAAAGAACTTGTGCGTTGTTGCGGGTGCAAAAGTAGCACGTTTATTCGTTTAAACAATGGCTTTTTACATTTATTTTACTTTAATTTTACAATTAATTTTTAATGCATTGATATATTGAAATTTACACATCTCCTTTTTTATCGATTTCAAAATCTCAATAGGCCTTTTCTGATAATTTAATCACTTTTGTTCCTTTTTGGTTTGTTTTGGGGTTCGGGAGGCTTGAATAAAATGCAGAAAAAAGGAATTTCTGCGGATCTTTCCTTTTTCAAACCATGTCTCCTATATATAATGACTGGATTTCCTTCTGTAAAAGCATCTCCTATATATAAGGTATAAATCTTTTGCTTTCTTTCTTATGAAAAACTCAAGCCCTAGCCCAGATGGAAACGGCATCCTGTTGTCCCGGGGTTCGGGACAACAGATATAGTGGACAGCTGGAAATAGCTCCTGAGTATTGGGATTATGGCTACCTTATATATTACCCTTTCTTTTGACCTTCTACAAACTATACTTGCGGTTTTTATTACTGCTTAAAAAAAACGAACTTTGCAATCTAAAAATTACATTAATGACACTTCATATAGAAACTCCTGCTTTACTGTTTTCGGCAACTTCATTAATCTTGTTGGCTTACACCAATCGGTTTTTGACACTCGCGACCATTATACGCGGCCTGAAGAAAGCTTATAAAGAAAAGGAGAATCGAATGATTTTACTAGAAATAAAAAACCTCAACCTGCGATTGACTCTTATTCGCTTTATGCAGATGGCAGGTGTGTTGAGTTTATTTCTGTCTGTTTTTACAATGCTTGTATTATTCTTAGATTATCAACTGACTGGAATTTACTTATTTGGTTTCAGTTTGCTTGCTCTCTTAATCTCTTTGGCACTTTGCTTTTGGGAGATTAACATTTCGGTTGATGCACTGCGTTTGCATTTGAGTGATCTGACCCATAAAGAGCTTGAAAAAGAACAACAGCCGACTATTTAAGCAAAATAGATTTCTTTCTATCACTTAAGAAATCGCTAAAAAAACAACACACTCACAAATTATGTTTAAAAACGACACACTCAAAGGAGTTTTTTTGGTAGGATTTGGCGCGACTAGTTACGGAATGCTGGCAACATTTGTAAAAATGGCTTATGACGAGGGATATACTACCGCCGAAGTTACTATCTCACAATTCGTATTAGGAATTCTCGGAATTCTTATCATTAATTGGTTTCAAAAAGCCAAAAGCGAAAATGAGGTTATCAAAGCCACGAAGAAAAACATATTCCAGTTGATGATTGCTGGAACCTCTATGGGTTTGACCAGTGTCTTTTATTATATGGCCGTCAAATACATTCCTGTCTCTATCGCCATTGTATTATTGATGCAAACAGTATGGATTGGCCTTTTGCTGGAAATGATCTTGGAAAAGAAAATCCCTTCAACGCAAAAAATTGTGGCAGCTCTTGTGGTTTTAATAGGGACGCTTTTGGCTACCAACATCTTTGAGAACGAAATTCAATTGGATTGGCGAGGGCTTGTTATGGGAATGTTAGCCGCTTGTTCATTTACAACGACTATGTTCACTGCCAATCGAGTTGCTTTAGGAATTTCTTCGGCACAACGTAGTTTGTATATGCTTTTGGGAGGAGCAGTAATTGTTTTTGCTTTTGGAATCGCCACACAAAACACAGAATTCCATTATGGTATATTTCTTAAATGGGGAATTATACTATCTCTTTTTGGCACAATCATTCCGCCAATGCTTATGAACGCTGGGTTTCCACTTACAGGAATTGGACTAGGAAGTATAGTTTCGGCACTTGAACTCCCAGTCTCCGTTTTAATGGCATATTATCTTTTACATGAAAAAGTTGTTTTACTGCAATGGATTGGCATACTCCTTATTATATTGGCCATTATAATAATGAATATCAACTTCAAAAAAGAGTAATCTTACTGATTATCAGTATTAAAAAAACGCAGTTATAGTTATTATTTGTTAATTTTTTTTTAAATTCGTAATCAATACAATTCTTATTAAATTACAAAGGCATTGTATTGAAAACTATTTTAAACATT
>DATEOV010000556.1:0-2000 GCA_035273645.1 Flavobacterium sp.
TTTTTTAGATACGAGAAATTTGCTTTCTTACTAATATGATTTAATGATGGTTTTTTAAAATTGTGAAAAGAAAAAACCCTAACTAATTGATTGTCAATTGTTAGGGTTTTAATTCCGCGGAGAAAGAGGGATTCGAACCCCCGGACCTGTTACAGTCAACAGTTTTCAAGACTGCCGCATTCGACCGCTCTGCCATTTCTCCAGTATGTCGCTTTCATTATCTGATTGCGAGTGCAAATATAAGAACCTTTTTTGGTTATGCAAATGTATTTTTGAAAAAAATCGGCTTATTTTTTGAGTGTTTTTTTAATTGTTTCATTTGCTTTGCTTTAGGTTGGGATTTTTTTTCAAAAAAGTTTTATTATGAGATTTGATCACTTAGGTGTGGAAGTGTAAATCAAGTATTCTTGGAACGGTTGTAACTCTCTAACTAATGGTGTTCCTTTAGAAAGGGAAAGGTTTAACTAAATTTAGTTACCATTACCTTATTTACATCCCTGTTTGTAATTGTAGCCTTTAATGCAAAATGTATCTAAATTCAAAAAACATATTCAACTCTACAGCATACTACAGGATACCTACTCTAGAACAATATACTATATTTGATTGAAAATAAGTTGTTTTATTACAGTTACTGCTTAATTCCTTATATAGGAAACATGAAGTTTTGCAAACTTATTTACTAACTATTAAAAATATTATATATGAATCAACTAACAAAAAAAATTTTTCATTTAACTGCTGTGTTTATATTTTGTGCATCCCTTTCAGCTCAAGACTTTTATTCTGCACAAAAGCGAACACAGTGGTTGGATATTGCCAAAGAAAACCAGCCAAAACTTATAGAAACAATTAAACATCCCGTTTCGTTAACTAATATTGTTCCTGACCCAATAGCGTTTCAAGGATATATAGCAAACCCAAATGGAAAACCAGAAGTTTTGTATAGCGCTTCTTTAAAAAAGCAATCCGGTACAGTACTAGATTTTGGAGAACATTTAACTGGATATTTTACTTTCTCCCTGCAAACATTAAAAAGCACAGCCGATGCACCTGTTCGTCTTAAATTTACCTTCGGTGAAGTACCTTCTGAAGTAGCGGTTCCTTTTGATCCCTATAATGGCGGATTAAGCAGAGCATGGCTTCAAGATGAAATAGTTACCGTGACTGAATTTCCTGCGACTATTACCATCCCAAGAAGATTGGCTTTCAGATATGTAAAAGTGGAAGTATTAGGAAGTTCACCGTATTTTGATTTTGCCCTTACGGATTGTTTTGCAAAAGCAACCACATCGGTATCGACTACGCCAAGTCCCCTTGCTTCAACCACACCTGAATTAATTGCAAAAATTGATAAGATAGGTCTAAACACCCTTAAAGAATGTATGCAGACTGTATATGAAGATGGTCCGAAACGCGATCGCAGGTTATGGATTGGCGATTTATTTCTTGAAGCGCAAGCGAACATTTACTCCTTCAAACAGCACAGTCTGACAAAACGATGCCTTTATTTATTAGCAGGATTAGCACAGGAAGATGGATTCTTATACTGTAATGTATTTGAAACTCCTAAACCACATGCTCAAGTAGGTTCACCATTTTTATTCGATTATTCATTATTATATAATGTCGCTCTGAAAGATTACCTAGTTGCAACGAATGATAAACAGACTGCTAATGATTTATGGCCGGTTGCCAAACGTCAAATGGACAATATTTCCAAGTACCTTGATGCTAACGGGGTTTTTAATGCGGCCCAAGCAGCAAAAGATGGCTGGTGGCTTTTTGTTGATTGGAATGAAAAATTAGACAGACAGGCAGCATTACAGGGTATAATGATTTACTCTATGAAAGAAACACTTAGTCTTGCAAAATTACTTGGTAAAGAAAAAGAAGTTAACCAGCTTCCAGGATTAATATCAAAAATGTCTAACGGAGCAAAATCTCAATTGTTTGATAAAAAACTAGGTTTGTTTACAAGTGGCGAAAGCCACCAAGTA
>DATEOV010000557.1:0-5127 GCA_035273645.1 Flavobacterium sp.
GTCATCGATAAAAACCCTGTTTATGAAGACGCTTTCACCTATCTCATCAATATGGATATGGAAGAGAAAAACTATTCCGATGCCGAAATTGTAGTCGATAAAGCTATTGAAGCACATCCCGGGAAAAAAGATTTTCGACACAAAAAAATTACGATTTATGAATTACAGGGAGAAAAGGAAAAAAGCGAGGCTTATCTAAAAGAAATGCAGACCATGTATCCCAAAGATTCTGATTTTAAATTGCATTATTTCATTGAGGACACCCGAAATAAATCGGACCGAATTGGTGTCAATTACAATTTCACCACCTTTGACCGATCGGGTTATGGACCATGGCATTACGGGAGTTTACAATATATTAGGCAACGAAATTGGGGATCAGCCATTGCCAGAGTCAATTATTCCAACCGATATGCAGATGGACAAAGCGTAACCAATGGTATTCAATACGAAGCCGAAAGTTATCTTTTTACAAGTAAAAATAGTTATTCCTACATTGGAGCTGGTTATAGCGACGACCCTGTCTTTCCAAAATTAAGACTTGGATATTCCTTTTTTCATAATTTCAACAAAGGATGGGAAGGCGATTTGGGTGTTCGATACATTGATACTGATGACAATAATTTTGCCACTGCAGTTCTTGGAATCGGAAAATATTTGGGCTCCTATTGGCTCAATCTAAGATCCTACTTTCAATTTGACAACAGTACTGTTTATCCTGCTTTCACACTAACAAGCCGTTATTATTTCAACACTCGGTTTGATTATCTGACATTAATTGCAGGTTACGGAACCTCGCCAGATGAGCGAACTACCCTTGGGCAAATCGAGCAACGTTTATCCCTTGATTCCTTTAGAATTGGAGGCGGTTACTATCGATTATTTGGGACCAATTACGTAACAGGATTACAGTTAACAGTGAATAATCAAGAATATGCACCAGGATTGAAACAAATTGAAACTGAAATTGCTTTGATGTTTCAATATCAATTTTAAAACAGCATTCTAATAAAGACGTGACCCTACGTAAAAACTCCGGGTCGGGCTTTCCGTTCCCGCTTTTTCCCTTTTCAATTGCCACGGGTTTAAACCCGTGGCAATTGAAAAGAGAAAAGAGCTCCACTGCAATCCCTCACGCGAGCGATTACTAATAAGCAAAATTAGTGTAAACCAAATACCTAATCCCAGAATAATTAAGATGAACTAAATAATAAATAAATTGCAGACCAAATACTTTTATCTAGCCATTACTTTTTTATTATTCTTTTTCAACAGCAAAATTATGGCTCAAAACTCCTTTAATTTAGCAAATACAAAAGGTCAAGAAGTTACTATACTTGCCACAAAAGATAGTAGCAAAAATCCTGCAACAATTTTAAAAACATATTTAGACCAAGCTTTTGAGATTCCTTTTCTTATACAAGTTGACAATGCAAAAAGTAATAACAAATCAAAAATAATTCTGGAAATTGCAACTGATAAAAGCACAATTGAAGAAAATGCTTTTGTCATCAAAAGCGATGAAAAAAATATTTATTTGATTGGTTCGAATGAAAAAACCTTACGTTACGCCATTTATACTTTATTGGAAATTTGGGGATTTAGAAAATATACCGCAACAGATAATTTCATTCCTAAGCTAAAACAAGTATCCTTTCCTAAAAATTCAAATCAAGCCTACAAACCTTCATTTGAATACCGTGCCTTATTTTATCCCGATTGTTATGATGAAGATTTCAGGGATTGGCACAAACTGGACTGGCATATCAACGATTTCGGAATTTGGGGACATTCGTTTTATAAATTATTGAATGCCAAAACCTATTTCAAAACCAATCCTGAGTTTTTTGCGTACTACGAAGGACAGCGCAACACTGAATCCTTGTGCATGACCAATGATACTGTGGTCGAAATTATAACAAAAAAAATGAGTGAAATAATTACTCAAAATCCAAATGCAAGCTTTTTCTCGATAAGCCAAAATGATGATGATGTTTATTGCGAATGTGTCAGATGCAAAACCTTGAACGAAAAACACGGCGGTCCACAAGGCTCCTTTTATTATTTTCTGAATAAAATAGCGACTCAATTTCCAAAGACAAAGATCACGACTTTAGCCTATCTCCACACCTATCACTCCCCAATAAATCTAAAAATTGAACCCAATATTTACACTCTTTTTTGCCCAATACAATTGAATCGCGGAAAAGCAATTACAGAAGCTTCAAATAATGCATCCTTTTTGGATATCCTAAAAAACTGGAGTACAACTGCCCAACACTTGTATTTATGGGATTATACGGTAGAATTCACCAACTATCTTTCACCTTTTCCTAATCTTCAAACCTTTTCAAAGAATTACCAACTCTATGAGCAAAATCAAGTGAAAGGTCTTTTTGTACAAGGTTATGCCGATGTGCCCGGCGATTTATATGAATTAAGACAATATCTTTTGGCCAAAATCATTTGGAATACTAAAACCGATGTCGAAGCAGTCACCAATGATTTTCTAAATGGTTTTTATGGAAAGGCTGCGCCATTTGTTAAAGAATACATTGATCTGCTAACTCAATATCAAGAAAAAGCAAATCGATATCTGGACATTTATACAGATCCTATCCAAAACAGAAATACATTTCTCAGTCCTGATGCTATGGATCAATATGATACAATCATAAGCCAAGCTGAAATGGCCGTTCATGATAATCCAACCCTAGTAAAAAGAATTCTGAAATTGAGACTGGCTTTGGAATATGTCTATTTTGAGCAAGCCAAATTTTATGGTAAAGACAAACACGGAATGTTTGCTGGTAAAAATAAAGAAGATCAAGGAAAACAACTTAGAGAAAGGGTACTGAACTTTACAAAAAGTTGTAATGACTTTGGAATTTATGAACTCAGTGAAGGCGGTCTTTCCCCTGATGAATATTATGGAGAATGGCTAGCTATAGAAAAAAATACCTGCAACCATTTGGGAGAAAAATATGAAGTTCGTTTTTTGACTCCTCCAGCAGATGAGAACATGGGCAAAGGAAGTCATGGATTGGTAGATGGTGTTCGCGGATACATAAATCCTGCTATCAACTGGATTGGTTGGTACGGCACTAATCCCGAAATTGAAATTACGACTCAAAAATTAAATTTCAACACTATCCGAATCAATTCCTTAAATGATCAAAGACATTGGATTTTTACACCCAAAAAAATCAGTGTCTATGGACTTAAAAAAGACAAATGGCAACTTATCACCCAATTGGAAAGCGATAAATTAACGGAGGATTCCGAAACAAACATAAAATCTTGGGAATTTAAATCGAATAACTTCAGCAGTTACGACGTTCTAAAAATTGAAGTCGAAAATCTTAATGAATTTCCTATTTGGAGAAAACGAAAAAACAAAAAACCAATGATAATGATTGATGAAATTGAGTTGTATAATAAATAATACTAACCTAAATTCTATCATACTTTTTTTCTTTTTTAGCTGATGGCAAAATAGCCAAATACTAGCCCTTAGCCCCGATTAAAGTGAAAATCCTCCCGTTTTTTTTCGGGAGATTGTAACGGAAAGCGGGACGATATTAACAAAAAAGCCTAATCTTTCTGCTCCAAATTAACATTCTACAATTCTTCTTAGTTTACACACATTTACATATTTTCAATGATGCTTCTTCAATCATTGGGCGAATTCTTTATCTTAACTCAATCATTACTAGACATATAAAATTGGGAACATTTTAAGACTCTTTATCAAAACTTTAAGAGCTTTAAAAACAGTAAATAAATGTTTGGCATAGTTGTTGTAAATATACAACAAATGCATTTCAACGGATTTATTTGCATTTTATGGATTTTTAAAATCTATAAACTCCTAAGGGAATGATTAAAAGATAAAAACATGAACAATTCAGATTTAAAAATATTGATTGCAGAGGATGATGTATTGATGATTAAAATCCTTGAATTCATTCTTAAAAAAGAAGGATATCAGGTAACATCATGTAAAGATGGTTTGAGTGCTATAGAGAAAATTCCCGTACTCATACCAGACTTGATTATTACTGATATTATGCTTCCATTTCGTTCTGGACTTGAAATAATAGGATATTCTAAGGAAACCTTTGAAAACATTCCTGTTATTGTGGTTTCATCACTGGGTGAAGAAGAAGGAACAGTCATCGAGGCTTTTAATTTGGGAGCTGATGATTTTGTATCTAAGCCTTTTAATCCAAATGAATTATTGCTTAGAGTAAAACGTTTATTTGCAAAAAAGAATTACAGCATAAAACCAAAAGAAGTGGAAGTGAGCATTAGTGCTTAAAACCATTTGTTTTGTTTGTTTACCTAAACCTCTGATTATTATTTCCCCAAGTAATTTTTCAGAGGTTTTATCATTATAGACATTTACTCCTATTCAAAATGCAACAGTCCATTCCAAAATAAAGCCAAAGTTAGCTTGACCTTTCTTTCCTTAGTTTCAAAAAACCTATCTTTGCACAAAATTAAAACAATAATGAGCACTTTCGAACAATTCAATCTCCCTAAATCAGTACAAAAAGCAATAACCGATTTAGGTTTTACATCCCCAACTCCTATTCAGGAAAAAACTTTTTCTGTGATAATGTCTGGCCGTGATATGATGGGAATTGCACAAACAGGTACTGGTAAAACATTTGCCTATTTATTGCCTTTATTAAAATTATATAAATTTACTCCAGGACATACTCCAAAAATAGTAATCCTTGTTCCAACCCGTGAACTAGTAGTTCAGGTTGTGGAGGAAGTCGAAAAATTGACCAAATACATGTCGGTTCGTACTATTGGAATTTTTGGTGGGGTAAATATAAATACTCAAAAAACCTTGGTTTATCAAGGATGCGATATACTTGTTGGAACTCCGGGTAGAGTTATGGATTTAACGTTGGATAATGTAATCCGCTTTGAGGAAATGCAAAAACTGGTTATAGATGAATTTGACGAAATGTTGAATTTAGGATTCCGTACTCAGTTGACCTCAATTTTGGCCATGATGCCAAAAAAACGTCAAAACATATTATTCTCGGCAACAATGACCGATGAAGTAGATGCTATTTTGAATGACTATTTTGATTATCCTGAAGAAGTTAC
>DATEOV010000558.1:0-7705 GCA_035273645.1 Flavobacterium sp.
CTCGGCATAAGTATATGGCTTTGAAGCTGTATGGTTATTACTCCCTACCTGATTTATTTCACCATCGAATTGAGCATAATAACTATGTGAGAAAGGAATACTTAAATGACTTGAAAACTGGGGGTTGTCAAAACGTTTATAAACAATACTGTCCAACTCCGTCAAACCTTCATTCACGTTAATATTTTCTTTTTTAGTCAAAGCTGCAGCCGCAATTACATCAGGAGACAACAACGGAATATCTATACTTATATTGAACTTCGAATAGGTTGGATTTCCAGCATAAGTAGGTGGACCTATCTTAGGAAAACCTTCAAAAACTCTTTTGGTTTCGGCAATAAGTTCTTCATTGTTGGAATTCACATAGAGCACCTTAAATGCCCCAGTAATATCAACTTCAAAAAGCACTTTAACAAGTCCTTTGTAATTGCTCTGTTGTAATTTTTCGGGTACTTTAAAATTATTATAAACGAACTGTTGTACTTCGTTATAGAAACAATTTTTCAAATCTTGCCCCTGCAAATTTTGGCAATTTGAAAAAACAGGAAAACGCTCATCAGAAGATTCCAACTGATTCGAAGTTGGAGTTTGTGCATTTCCTACTAATACACTAAAGAAAACAATAATAAAGATAAAGTTTTTAATCATTTGAATTTTATATCTAATCAATACTGAGAAGAAGACTCTTCTCCATTTGCAATCGCTTTGGCACCAGAAGTCCCTATGCGTTTTACACCAAGCTCAACCATTTGCGTAGCTTCATCATATGTTCTTACACCACCAGCCGCTTTGACTGGAAGTGGCCATGCATTTTCAAGCATTATTTTAATAGAAGAAACGGTTGCACCATTAGGTAAATTATTTTCTGTTTTATAAAAACCTGTTGACGATTTCACAAAAACAGAGTTATACAACTCTTCTTTAAAATTAGAAACCACTACATTTTTAATCAATGCAGATAATTCTGCAATTTGCAATTCGTTTAGTGCGGCCACTTCAATAATCCATTTTACAGTTTTATTGTGATTCAATCCTAACTTAGTACCTTTTAGAATTTCTTCTTCAACCAAGTCAACTTTTCCAGCTTTGAATGCCTCGTAATTACATACAAAATCTAAATCATCTGCACCATTTTGTATACACTCAAGAGCTTCTTCCATTTTTTTATCCAAAGAGGATTTCCCTTCAGGAAAATCTATCACGGTTCCAATCAATACTTTTGACCCAGCAGCTACGATCATTTGCTTTGCAAGTGCAACTCTATTAGGACGTATCATTATTAATTTAAAACCTTCATCTATCGCTTCTTGAATAAAACCATGAGCTACAGCTATATTTTCACTTTCACTCAAACCTGCTTGAGCATCCGTTTTCAAATAGGTAGAATCCAAATAATCTCTGATGTTCATCTTTTAGAAGTTAAGAAGTTAAACGCCGCAAAATTACATTATTCGAATGATATGACCTCAATGTTGCATCATTCTAAATAAAAAAACCCACCGAAGTGGGTATTATTTTTTTAAAATCGAATTTAAAATACTTGATTTATCACAAATCACAACAATGAAAACAGCTAATATTGATCCTACCATATTGGCAACAATATCGAAAGCATCTGCATTTCTTGTTGTAGTTATTAAATTTTGCAATACTTCTATTGTTATTCCAAAAACAAATGAAAACACAACCGAAAACATCAAAGGTTTGAATATTATATCTAATTTCAACTGTTTACTAAAAAACAGAAACCAAACAAACGTAAACACTAAATGAAAAAAAGTATGAATACACTTGTCTAGATTTTGAATATTTATGACCGGAATTTCATTTGAACTAACTAAACAAAAATAACTCACAATCCCTGTCCATAGTAAAGCAACCAAAAACAAAAGATATTTAGGCACCTATGAGTTCTTTATACGCCTCACTTGAAAGCAATTCTTCAACTTCAGACGGATTAGAAATTTTTACTTTAATCATCCATCCAGCACCATAAGGATCTGCATTTACACTTTCTGGATTACTTTCTAAAGCGTCATTGAATGCAATAATTTCTCCAGATAAAGGAAGAAACAAATCAGATACTGTTTTTACAGCCTCAACCGTTCCAAAAACTTCATCTCTATCTAAAGTTTGATCCAATGTTTCAACTTCAACATATACAATATCTCCTAATTCCTTTTGTGCAAAATGAGTGATTCCCACTGTAGCAACATCTCCTTCAAGACTAACCCATTCGTGATCTTTTGTGTACTTTAAATTTGCTGGTATGCTCATAAAATGATAATTGATAATTAATACTAATTTTTTGTACAAATGTAACAATCTTATGCACAATTATGGTTTAGATTTTCAAAAATTAATTTCCAAAACTATAACGGAAAGTAAATCCAGAACTAATATTCGTTAGTGGAAACGAAGTTGAAATAACCGGTTTAGAGAAAGAGTGATTGTAATAAAAAATTATGGTCAAGTTTTTACTCAAAGAATAATCGGCTGTTGTATTTAATGTCCAAATGTTTTGTCCACCACCCAACTGATTATTATCGTAATCTAAATAACGAACAATCGTTTCATTGTCTCTATAAGTCAAATCAACCTTAATATTAATATCACTTTTTATGATTCCCATCGGGTTATCTGCCAATCTCGAAGTAAAAGTAACGTCTTTTATACGGTACCCTAAACCAACAACATATTCAACCCCATGAACCTCGGTCAATAAATTATTGTCAAAACTCATAGACAAAGCTCTGTCCCTGTTAATTTGAGTCAATATTTTGAAAGAATTTTTCAATTCTAAATCAACTCTCACCAACGGATTAAACTGTTCTACCAAAGTAACATTTGACATAATAGTAGGATTATAAAAATTTCCACTATCATCAACCCCATTTGGATTCTTTGTATAATTAAAATTCGACCTAAAAGAATTTACCGTATAGGATGCTCTATAATTCTGCTGTAAAGAAAAACGTTTAAAATTTTTCTTAAAAAACCCGTATCGCATCAATCCAGTATACTTTATAGCCCAGTTAGGCAATGGAAAACTTTTAAAAATATCAAATGAAACATGGTCGGCACTAGTACCAGAATAAGCAGCTAAAAATGCAGGCAACAAAACTGCCTGATTGGAACTCGAGTACCCAATAGGATATCCTTTCGAATCAAGACTTGCCGGATTATTAATATCAATTCCTCTTTCGGTTGCTAGCCTATTTGCAACAACAAGTCTATTCTTTCTAAACTCATCAAAAGCCGAAGACCTACTTTCATTACTGGTAGAAAAAGAGGTTCCTATCAATACCGTAGAAATTGAGAAAATACCAAAATTATACGGAGACCTTGGATTGTAACCTCCATCAGCACCCACGTCATACTGTTCTGAAAAATTTTCGGCATAGGAACGATCTCCCAATAAATCAATCTTTAAATCTGGTGTTAACTCCAAATTGGCTGAACCTTTAAAATCTTGTTTATTGACTTTGGTATAGTTTTGATTGAATTCCTGATATGTTGTCAACCAACCATTTTTTGCAGCTTCATATCGCACATCACTTTGGCTACCAAAAACAAAACCCAAAGTAGGCTTAGAAGATCCAAAGAATCCAACACTTGGAATATACCCCGGAAGAACAGTTCCTTGATTCTCAGCAAAACTAAGATTGATACTTTTTATGCTGGTCAATATACCTTTCAATCCATCTATAAATTGATTTTGGTTAATCTTTTTTAATGGATCCGTTTTCACAACTTTTTCGCCTGGCTTTGGAACTGTAACGGGCTTTGGCTTATTAGCTGAGCTTTTGGAAATCCCTATATATTTATACAAGGTTTCCATATTGAATGTAGTGTTAAAATTAGTTGTTCTAGCATTCTGCACTGTATTTCCCAAATCATAAATCAAATCTCCAATTGGGACTTTACCCAATGCCTCAGAAGATTGTTGCCAGCTGTAATCACCCGTATAGGAATAATTAGCCTTTATAAAACTTAAAACAGGAATCTTATCAAAAGGAATTTCATAATTTAAAACGAACTGTTGCATATGAAAATTTGAAGTTCCTGTATCGAAATAGCCATCCCAAATAGTCACATCATTCATGGGTTGATCATCGGCATCCAAATAATTCTTCACTAAGTTTCTCGAAGCAGCCGTGTAATTTATTTTTAATGATTTTGTCAAATTAAAATTAAAGCCATACTGGTAATTGAAACCAAAATTTCTTCTGTATAATGGTTCAAAACCAATACCTATATCTTCTACTTGTCTAAATTGTTGTTCATTACTTTGTCTAACCACATTGGTATTAAAAGTAATATTTGAAGGCAAGTAATTAAAATTAAAATCCTTCAAAAATTTCCAATAACTGCTTTTTGATACGAACTTAGTTTTTTGAAAAGGCTCAATTGGTTTTGGTTGAAAAGCAAAAGCATAATCAACAGTAGTCCTAGATTGTTGATCCACATTCTTTTCTATTTCGAAATCGTGACGCTCTACTTCATTATAATATTGCGAAAAAGTGAAGTTTTCTGCATCATATGGCATAGGTTTCTTTTCAGCACTTCTTTCTTTTCGTACTCCAATCAAATTGATGCTTTTACGCTTGGTATAATCGATTGCTTGATCCAATTTACTTTTTCTTTCGGCATCAGTATCAGCATCATCCAAAACTTGTTTCAGTTTTATATCCTCATAAAAAGGGTCGTATTCTGGTTTAATGATTTCTTCTCCAATAGAATAATTGAAAGGCACATTAACACCCCACTTTTTGGGTAAAAACTTGCCCAAATTAATATTGGTCACAACATTGTACTGTTGTATATCCTCCCTACTTCTTTCATTAGGTCCTTGTTCTATAGTACCAAAACCAAAATTTTTGATATTACCGGTTAATGAAACAGTTGCTAAATCGGCAAAATTAGTATCTATGTTTAATAAAGCAGCCATACCTCCTTTATTATCCATATCAGCCAAACGTAGTTCATTGAACCAAACTTCTCCTTTTATATCTTGATGAAGTTCATTACTTTTTAAACCAAGCATTATGTTTCGAATCAAACCTAAATTGGGATTTCCCTTGATTCCTAAACGCAGTTTACTGTTTCCATCACCATTCGCTTCATTTGGATCATCATCAGAATAATAAATCCCATCTTCTGGCAAAGTTGACTTATCTATCTTCAAAGATCTAAGCTTTAATTGTGTCAGTAATTCCAAAGATAAATCTATTTCATTATCAGATGGCCATACTAAGTCTGCATTCAACGGTGGACAATCTTTCCCTCCAGAAGCAGATGCAACAGTAACTTTCAAAGGAATTTCTACTTGATAAAAATCATTCGAATAATCCGCTCCAAAACGCAAGAAAGCTACCATCTGATTGTCTTGCAAGGCAGTTTCATCCGGCAAAGATTCAGCATGTAAAAACATTTTAAGCTTATTATATTGACGCATGTCAATATTAAAATTTTTGAAAGCTCCACGTCCGTCCAACGGCTCAAGCCCATTTCCAGAAACCCTCATCGATAAAGATTGCTCATTCTGATTGATAACCGTATTGTTATTATACAATTGCTCCCTTACTACACTTGGTGGACTCACATAATTTATCGGGCATCTACTGGAATTCTCTTCAATGTTTACTGAAGCAGTTTCAAAAACAGTCCCGTCATCATCTACATTCAAATCATTAAAATCTATTGCTTGAGTATAACGTCTCCATTCTCCCCTTATCAAATCCAATGCTCCAAAACGCAAAGTAACCTCATCAGTGAATTTAGTCATAAACATTCTCATGAATCGGATAGATCTAAAATCCGAAATTTTCCCAATAGTGTTTTCTGGTTGGGAAATCGGAATTTTAAATTGAATCCATCTTGCTTCAGTCGAACTTCCATTTGGTAAAGTAACCGATGTATTTCTTACATCAGCAATATAGTTTTGTCCAACTTGCATATCCGGTTTCATATCAACGCTGTATTCATAATAAGCGTTGATGGTGTTCATTGTATTATCCCTATTCACATCTTCAACATCTGGAACTGTTGAAGAACCCCTGTTAGCCGAATTAATGTTAACATTTGAATTTCCATCAACTCCATTGTAATTTTTATAACGATCTAATACGCTTCCTGAAGTGTTTAAATAATATAGATAATCATCTCCAGCAGGATCGGATTCTCCAGCATAATTATCATACTTTGCTCCTTCTTGACTTGAAGGTAGCCCGTCTAGTCCAATATCTTGATTAGCACGATTGCCTTCATTATTATCAAAGGCATAAATTAATGATTGGGAGGCTGGTGCATTTCCCCATACTGTAGGAGGTTTTACTAAAACCTGATCTGGACCAAAACCGTTCTCATACACTTTACGACCATCTTTCAAAACATCTTCAGAAATTTCTCCAAGATTGAAATAAATTTTCCCCGTATTCGATTTCGGAGCACTTCCAGCACCAACATAAGGGTCCATGACCCAAAACTGAATATATTCAACGTTACTTTGCTCAAAATTGGTAGAACTTAACGATCTCACAATTCCTCCAAAGTTTTCACTAGGGCTATCTGCGACATTCGCTGAATTATTGTAAGGTCCTCGATCTTTTGGATAATAATTCAAGTCCAAGGTACTAACAACAAGTGATTGACCTTGTACAATATCAGTCAAGGGATATAATTCTTCACTATAAACCCTCCTTGTCGAATTCAAAGACAAATCATCATTTGTTATTCCAGATGGTTTTGAAGTATAAAAAACAGGATCTATAGAATACCAAGCTAATTTACCCCTTTTGAAACCATAATCCAGACCATCCAAATTTCCATTAAAATTATAAGTACTACTCGTATTATTCTCCGGGGTAGAAGACAGCGTCCAGGCATATGGAGAACGCAAATCAATTGAAGACTGAGAGCTTTCAAAATCATCAACATAAATAGTGGATTCACCTTGAAATTTATCACCATCGGACGCATTAGGCATCAAATAAGCAAACTCTCCACTTACCGAAATATTCGATGGAACATCGGTGTCAATATTGGGTAATTTATTAACCAAACGAGTAAAAAATGGAACTTGCGATGAAAAATTTCCATGCAATCCAAAAATACTGTTATTTACAGATTCTTGACCATAACTTGATTTTTGTGTAAATGGCTTTTCTTTCATGTTTAGAAAAGTAGCCCCAACCATAAAATTTTCTGATATTAAATGATCAACATTTACTCCAAAAAATCTTCTAGTTTGTTGTCCAAAAACAGAATTATTTTCCAATGAAATTTCGATTGGGGTATTTGATGCCTGCAACGACGGGTCCAAAATTTGAACCCTACCCAATTGATAATTGACACTATAATCAACTCCTTCAACCAATACCCTACCTGCAGCAGTTACTTTTACTGACCCCAAAGGGACATTGAACGCACCAATCGCAATTCCTTCGCCACCAACAGATTTATATTTTCCTCGCAATAGGAACTTATTCACTTCGGGGTTTTGGATGGCTCCTGCTTGGGTAACCCTGTACATGTACGGATTTACATATTTTTTTTGATTGTCATTATAATTACTCACATCATTATAATCTCGGGGATCGTTTGGATCGTCCAACTTTTTAAACAATAATTCCCCAAAAGGTTCTTTACTTGTAAAAATGATTCTACCATTCTGGGTATCTACAGTTAAACCAGGGATAAAATC
>DATEOV010000559.1:0-3364 GCA_035273645.1 Flavobacterium sp.
ATTCATCATCACCAAATCGTCTTCAAAGAACGATTGGATTCCAATGCTCAGTCGGTTAATTGGACTTTTCGCCAATTCGATTATTCGTTCACTGGATAAATCATCTGGATTAGCTTCAAGAGTAATCTCGGGATTATCTCCAACTACATAATTTTTATATACTTCTGAAATTAAAAAATCAATTTCTGCTGTTGTCAAAACCGAAGGCGTTCCTCCACCGAAGTAAATGGTTTCAACCGTTTCTTTTTCAAACTCACTTTTTCGCATTTGCAATTCTTTGGCAATAGCCAAAACCATCTCTCCTTTCTTCTTCATTGATGTTGAAAAATGAAAATCGCAGTAATGACAAGCCTGCTTGCAGAATGGTATGTGAATATAGATTCCTGACATTTATTAATTAGATAATTTGAAAATTAGACGATGAGATAATTTTGAAAATATGCTTATTAAATAACCCGAGAAATTATCTAATTGGTACATTTTCAAATTATCCAATTCTTTTCTCATTCTGTTTCACAAAAGCATCCCAACCTGTATAACTTTTATCACCAATCACTTTCCCAGAATTAAAAAAGTGACAAACAGCTGCTGCTAAACCATCCGTTGAATCAAGGTTTTTCGGCAATTCTTTCAATCCTAATAATTGTTGAAGCATTTTGGCCACTTGTTCCTTGCTGGCATTTCCGTTTCCGGTGATCGCCATTTTTATTTTTTTGGGCTCATATTCAGTAATAGGAATATCTCTGGAAAGTCCTGCTGCCATTGCCACGCCTTGTGCACGACCAAGCTTCAGCATCGATTGTACATTCTTACCGAAGAAAGGAGCTTCAATAGCTATTTCATCGGGATGATGCGTTTCTATTAATTCTATGGTACGTTCGAAAATGATTTTCAATTTCTGGTAATGATTGTCGTATTTGGACAATTGCAATTCGTTGAGCTGCAAAAATTCCATTTTCTTATTGACAATTTTTATCAATCCAAAACCCATAATGGTGGTTCCGGGGTCTATTCCTAATATGATGCGTTCTTTTGTCAAGGTTTGTATTTAAATTGTGGTAACGATGCGTTTTTATTTGGTCGAATTGATTTTCATCTCTTCCAACATCTTAATTATTTTATCCAATTTTTCTTTCTCAATATCATCCAACCGAAGTGCCAAAGCCTCAATCTCCAGCTTAGCATTTATATTCGTCTGATAATCGGATTGTGCTTGGACTCTGTCTCTTTCACTTTGCCTATTTTGTGACATCATAATAATAGGTGCGGCATAAGCAGCTTGTGTTGAAAAAAGAAGATTCAATAATATAAAAGGATAAACATCCCAATGATATGTATAGGCAACAAGGTTCAATCCCATCCAGATTATTACGAAAACTGTTTGAATAATTATAAATCGCCAAGATCCCATCCCTTTAGCCACCGAATCAGCTAAACGACTGCCAAAGCCTGATGCTTCTATATGTTTATCGTGCCAAGTTTTGTTATTCCTCATCTCCTTATCTATTAGTTATAATTTAAAATATTTGTGAAATTCTGCTAGTTTTTGCGTGACTTTGTCTAATAGTTTTTCCTTTACTTTGCGGTATGATTTCAATACCACACAAAACTAAGCAATTCCTTGTACTTCTAGTCAAACTTTTGATTGTAGGCGGTGCCTTTTATTTTATTTACAATCAATTGGCCAACAACGACAAACTGGACTGGCAAAAATTCTTGGTGCTGTTTCATAAGAATCAGTCGGTTTTAGGAATCGGTTTTATTCTGCTTTTGAGTGTATTAAACCGTCTATTTGAAATTCTAAAATGGAAATATTTGGTTTCCTATCTCCATCCTATTTCTTTGGCTGAAGCAACCAAACAAGTCCTAGCTGGGCTTACAGCGGGATTATTTACGCCAAACGGTGTGGGAGAATATGCCGGAAAAGCATTGTATTTTGACAAAAAAGAAGCCAAGAAAGTAGTATTCTTAAACCTGATTTGCAACGGAATCCAAATGATACTGACTGTCGTTTTTGGTATTTTTGGATTATTGTATTTCAATGCGCAGTACAACGTGATTACCACAAAAACTGTAACTATTTTATTTGTCTGTCTGCTAATCCTATTTGCTGTTTTATTTTCAGCCAAAAAAATTACTCTCAAAGGCTATTCGATAGAAAAACTGATTCATAAAACTAACGAAATTCCAAAAACCATTCATCAAAAAAATATCCTTTTGGCCATTTTACGATATTTGGTCTTCTCCCATCAATACTATTTTTTGTTTTTGGCATTTGATGTTGATTTACCTTATTTGATTTTAATTTCAGCCATTTCGAGCGTTTACTTTCTAGCTTCATCTTTACCCACTTTTCAGTTTTTGGATTTTGCCGTAAAAGGAAGTGTCGCGGTGTATTTCTTTGGAATATTGGGCGTAAATGAATGGGTAGTTGTCTTTGTGACTACACTGATGTGGTTTCTGAATGTGGTTTTACCGGTGATTATTGGAAGTTATTATGTATTGAATTTCAAACCCAAAACTGCGCCCTCACTATGATTTTGTTTTTATTAGGTATAGCGATCGTTTATGTGCTTACTATAAGTTGGCTCATTTATGGTTTTACCAAAATAAATCATTTTGAATACATTGGCTTACCGCCAAAAACTAGCTTTAGTATTATTGTTCCTTTTCGGAATGAAGCAGAAAATTTACCGGTTTTATTAGAAAGCTTTTCAAAGTTGAATTACCCGACGGATTTGTTTGAAGTGATTTTAGTTGATGATGAATCGAAAGAAGAATTCAGATGGAAGAATACAGAACACAGAATACAATTTTTGAAAAATATCAGACTTTCAAATTCTCCCAAGAAAGATGCGATTACAACGGCGATGGAAATCGTAAAAACAGATTGGGTTATTACCACCGATGCTGATTGCTCGGTTCCTAAAAATTGGCTGTTGGATTTGGACAATTTCATTCAGCTACATCACGTTTCGATGATTGCGGGAGCTGTTACCTACGATTGCAATAATTCCTTTTTACATCATTTTCAACAATTGGATTTGGCCAGTTTACAGGGCGCAACCATTGGCAGTTTTGGAATTAAAAAAGGTTTTATGTGCAACGGTGCTAATTTTGCCTACACCAAATCATTTTTCCAGGAGCTAAAAGGTTTCGAGGGCAACTCAGCAATTGCTAGTGGCGACGATGTTTTTCTATTGCAAAAAGCCTTGTCCCAACACCCAGAAAAAGTAGCGTATTTAAAATCGAAGAATACTATTGTAACCACAAAACCAGTGAATGATTGGAAATCGTTGTTTTACCAACGCGTTCGTTGGGCTTCCAAAACTACTTCCTATCAAAGTATCTTTGGGAAAAGGTT
>DATEOV010000560.1:0-3824 GCA_035273645.1 Flavobacterium sp.
TGCTAATCTTTTTATAGATGCTATCAATGTTAAATATGGAGCAACATTGAGAACGGTAGATTTGTCTCAATACCAATCTTTATTTCCAGCTGTCATACAATAAAACCTAATTTTTAATTAGTGCTAAAGACCACCCGTTTATGACGAGGTGGTTTTTGATTTTAAGACAAAATAGACTGTTTTGATAGTTTGAAATGCCTTAATAGTCAATCTGATAAAATTTTAGCTTATTTTGTAAAAAAAAATATTGATTTTATATTTTAAAAAATTATCTTTGCACTCTGAAAAAAGTATCCAATCGATAAGTTTCGTTGGGCTGTATTTCATAAACCTAAATAGCTATTTAATAAATACATAAGTAATGTCAAAAGTAATAGGAAAAGTTGCCCAAATCATTGGACCAGTAGTCGATGTAGTTTTCAACGGAAAAGATGTTGAACTTCCAAAAATTTATGATTCATTAGAAATCACAAAAAAAGACGGAACGTTATTAGTTCTAGAAGTACAATCTCACATCGGTGAAAACACTGTTCGTACCATTTCGATGGATTCAACAGACGGTTTGAGCAGAGGTTATGAAGTAGTTGGAACAGGAAATCCTATCAAAATGCCAATCGGAGCCGATGTTTACGGTCGTTTGTTTAATGTAATTGGTGATGCTATTGACGGTTTGCCTGCTTTGCCTAAAACAGGTGAAAACGGAACTCCAATTCACAAGCAAGCGCCAAAATTCGAAGATTTATCTACATCTTCTGAAGTTTTATTTACAGGTATTAAAGTAATCGATTTGATTGAGCCTTATTCAAAAGGGGGTAAAATTGGATTGTTTGGTGGTGCTGGAGTAGGTAAGACAGTATTGATTCAGGAGTTGATTAACAATATTGCAAAAGGTCACGGTGGACTTTCTGTATTCGCAGGAGTTGGTGAAAGAACTCGTGAAGGGAATGACTTACTTCGTGAGATGTTGGAGTCAGGAATTATTAAATACGGTGAGGAATTCATGCACTCTATGGAAAATGGAGGATGGGATTTATCTAAAGTAGATTTACCAGGAATGAGAGAGTCTAAAGCTACTTTCGTTTTCGGACAAATGAATGAGCCTCCAGGAGCTCGTGCTCGTGTGGCACTTTCTGGATTATCTATCGCTGAATATTTCCGTGATGGTGCAGGTTCTGATCAAGGAAAAGATGTATTGTTCTTCGTTGACAATATCTTCCGTTTTACACAGGCAGGTTCTGAGGTTTCGGCTCTTTTAGGTCGTATGCCTTCTGCGGTAGGTTACCAACCAACATTGGCAACTGAAATGGGTGCGATGCAAGAACGTATTACATCTACAAACAAAGGTTCTATTACATCTGTACAAGCGGTTTACGTTCCTGCGGATGATTTAACTGACCCGGCACCGGCAACAACGTTTGCTCACTTAGATGCAACAACTGTATTGTCTCGTAAAATTGCTGAGTTAGGTATTTATCCAGCGGTAGATCCATTGGATTCTACTTCAAGAATTTTAGCACCACACATTATCGGTAATGAGCACTATGACTGTGCACAAAGAGTAAAAGAAATTCTTCAAAAATACAAACAATTGCAAGATATTATCGCGATTCTAGGTATGGAAGAGCTTTCTGAAGAAGATAAATTATCGGTTTCAAGAGCTAGACGTGTACAACGTTTCTTGTCTCAACCTTTCCACGTTGCTGAGCAATTTACAGGATTAAAAGGTGTACTAGTTGATATCAAAGATACTATCAAAGGATTTAACATGATTATTGATGGTGAATTAGATCACTTGCCAGAATCAGCTTTCAACCTTAAAGGAACTATTGAAGAAGCTATCGAAGCTGGAGAAAAAATGTTGGCAGAAGCGTAATTGGTTGCTAGTTGTTAGTTGTCAGTTGTTAGAAACAACCACCAACCATCAACCATCAACTATTAACTAAATAATTATGATTTTAGAAATAGTATCACCAGAAGCGAAATTATTTTCAGGAGAAATCACTTCTATTTCTGTTCCAGGAGTAGACGGTCGTTTTCAAATGTTGAATAACCACGCGCCAATAGTTTCATTGTTGCAAAAAGGAACGGTTAATATTACTGCTCCAAGCTTTGATTTAAACGAAGAAACTGCAAGTTTATTTACCAAAATAAATGATCAAAATTATACTTTAGAGATTGCCTCTGGTACTCTTGAGTTAAAAGATAATAAGGTAATTGTTTTAGCAGACTAAGACAATTCAGTTTTTTAAATGAAAATGCCTGACTTGTGTCAGGCATTTTTTTTTAAATATTTTTTGGAGCCAGTTCATTTAATTTGTCATTTTGAATAGATTATTCAAGGATTATATTCATAAGGCACAATCTTAGAAATAAATTATTAAATTTATTTTTTAGCTGGTTTGGGAGGAAAACTTGCCATAATGCTTTTTACTGAGTTATTGATAAATTCTTCAGGATTGTCTGGTTTGTTGTCAATTTCGGCATTACCAATGCCTTGCCAAACTAGTTTGTCGGTTTTTGTGGATACAATATCAATCACCAAGGAGCCGTCAATATAATCATAGGTGTTAAATGTTGTTGAGCCACCTCCCATCATTGCTCCGCCACCCCAATATCCATATGGACGATACATACCGCCATAACCATAATAGTTAGAATTGGCAGTAACCTGTGTTTTGTTTTTTAAGATCGCTACCGCATTTACTTTTAAATCTGGATTGTCGCTTGTTTCTTTAAAACCTTTAGCAGTCATTTCTGCGATAATTGCTTTTGTAACTCGATCAACGTTTAATTGGTTCACTTGACCTTTCTGTGCACTTAAATCAAAAGTTGCAAAAGTTTTAAATTCGCTAAAGTTAACCGCATGGTCGTAATCATTTGTTACTTTTACTGTTGGTGCGCAACCATAAATTAATCCAAAAAACAGCATTGAGATTATACCTAACGTTCTTTTTTTAATGTTCATTTTAGTAAATTTTAGAGTTAATAATTATTTTTGTTGAATAGATGTTGATTTTATAAGTCTGTTGCAATAGGTAGACGACCTTCTTTGATTGCATCCAGCATTTTGGCATAATCAGCGTCATTTTGATCAGCGTACAAAACCGAAAATTGTGCAATTGCTTTGGCGAATTCATCATTTTTTCCCATATAACCAGACAAGAGAGAAGGATCGCCTGTTCGTGCATGTGCTCTTGCCAATGCCCATCCGCACGCTTTTGCATAAGCGGTCATATTTTTAGGCTTCATAATTTCTAAAAGCGGTTTAACTTTAGCATCCCGAAGCTGACGAATATAAAAGAACTTATTCTGATCATCATGTGTCCATCCTAAAAACATATCTGAGGCCGACTGCATTAGTTTTTGTCCCATTACAATTCGTTCTCCCTGATGGCTGTATTTGTTTTTGTTGGCTAGATTTGGCTCCAATACACTTTGGCGAGCTTCTTTAAATTGCAAAAAAATAGGTTCGCCAGTCGCCGACATCAGTAAACTAATTCCACACAATGTTCCTACGCTTCCCACGCCAACTACTTTTATAGCTACATCATGTAATGAATATCTTTTTAAGAGAACTTTTTTGTCATCTGATAATGATTCGATATAGCGTTGATGGGCTGCCTCAACGTTATGTAATATTCGTTCTCCTTCTTCGTTAGAGGGATGGTATATTAATGGAGGTTCGTCTTTTATTCGAGCTCTAGAGCCTTCTTTATGGGTGAGTTTAGCAAACTCTTTTTCATGAGCTGAATATTCTGCGGCTTTTTTTAGTCGTTTTTTTTGAAATGCTTTTAATTCTTCATCGTCACCTTTTTCAATTAATT
>DATEOV010000561.1:0-7340 GCA_035273645.1 Flavobacterium sp.
AAATGGCCCCGATTCTAAAATTATTTTATCTCCTCTTTGCCATTTATCCACCATTATCTCAAAAGTATCAGGCATGATTAACCAATTTTGGATAGCTTGAATTTCTTTCTCTTTTACAATAGCAGGTTTTCCAAGCCAAAATAAGTACCGAATAGCTCCAGGAACTTCAAAAATGAAATTTCGTTCCTTTTCACTTACTTGAACAAAAATATAGGAATTAAACAATGGCACCTGAATTTTCTTTTTGCGATCTGACCATTGACTGACTTTAGTTATCAAAGGACAATAGGCAGTAATTCCAACCTCAGTTAACCGTTCCGCAACTTTCTTTTCCCATTTGGGCTTGGTATAAACTACGTACCAGTTCATATTTCTTTTGGTATTTGTTTTTTTGTTTTCGACTTTGCTATACATGATCATCAATCAAAACAAGTCAAATTTCATTTTTTTAATTAAAAAAATCTACACTCCTCAAACTGAAAACTAATAACCGAAAATAACCAACCAATTTATGAATACTGCTTCTCATAATAAGAAGCATACGTACCAGAAGTCACATTGTTCAACCAATCTTGGTTATTCAGATACCAATCAATGGTAATTTCCAATCCTTCTTCAAAAGTCACAGATGGTTTCCAACCCAATTGGATGTTTATTTTCGATGCATCAATGGCATAACGTAAATCGTGGCCTGGCCTATCTTTTACATATGTAATTAATTGGGCTGATTCTCCTGTAGCTCTTTCCAGCTTCTGATCCATGATTTGACATAACATTTTAACCAAATCTATATTTTTCCATTCATTAAAACCTCCAATATTATAGGTCTCATGATTTTTCCCATCGTGAAAAACCAAATCGATAGCCACTGCATGATCTTTTACAAACAGCCAATCTCTGGTATAATTTCCATCTCCATAAACTGGCAAAGGCTTATTATTTATAATATTATTAATAAACAATGGAATTAACTTTTCCGGAAAATGATAAGGCCCATAATTATTTGAACAATTGGTAATCACATAAGGCAATCCGTATGTTTCTCCATAAGCTCTCACAAAATGATCCGAACTTGCTTTTGATGCTGAATATGGTGAATTAGGATCATAAGCCGTAGTTTCTCTAAATAACCCCTCAGCTCCTAGTGAACCATAAACCTCATCAGTACTTACGTGGTAAAAACGCTTCCCCTCAAAGTTTCCTAACCATTGCTTTTTGGCTGCATTCAATAAATTCATGGTTCCAATCACATTGGTCTTAACAAAAGCCAAAGGATCTTCGATAGATCGGTCCACATGTGATTCGGCTGCTAAATGAATTACTCCATCAAACTGTTGTTCTTCAAATATCTCATTTATGAAGCTTTCATCGGTAATATCTCCTTTTACAAAAGTATAATTTGATTCTTTTTCAATATCCTTGATGTTTTCTAAATTCCCAGCATATGTTAAGGCATCCAAATTAAAAATTTGGTAATCTGGATAATTTTTCACAAATCGTCTTACAACATGTGAACCAATAAATCCCGCCCCTCCTGTAATAAGTATCTTTTTCATAATTTTATTTCTAGTTTTCTATATTATCTACACTCTTTTTCTGTTCGCTCTTTTCTTTTTTTCTGTCTACCAAACAGCTCACAACTCTCTTTTTTACAATTTTCCATCAACACCTTCAGTCAAAACTCCCTTGACATCATACAATATACTACATGTATTCCTTAATAAATTGATATCAAGATTTATAAATTCGGTATGAGCCACTCCCAAAACTACAGCATCAAAAGTAGTACTTGGCTTTTCATTCACCATTGTTATAGCATATTCATGGTATACCTCTACAGGATTTGCCCATGGATCAAAAATAGTCACTTGAATTCCATAATCCTCTAGTGCCTTAATCACATCTACAATTTTGGTATTCCGAACGTCAGGGCAATTTTCTTTAAAAGTAATACCCAACATCAACAAATTAGCACCATTGATAGTCACTCCTTTTTTGATCATTAGCTTCACTACTTGCGAAGCCACATAATCACCCATACTATCATTCAGACGACGTCCTGCCAAAATTATTTCAGGATGATATCCTTTTTCTTGTGCTTTTTGAGCTAAATAATAAGGATCAACTCCTATGCAATGCCCACCAACTAAACCTGGCTTAAAAGGCAAAAAATTCCATTTGGTACCAGCTGCTTTAAGCACAGCAGTTGTATCAATATCTAAAAGATTAAAGATTTTAGCTAATTCATTAACAAAAGCAATATTAATATCCCTTTGAGAATTTTCAATTACTTTGGCAGCTTCTGCTACTTTTATGGACGGAGCAAGATGTGTTCCTGCTATAATAACCGATTGGTACAATTCGTTTACTTTTTGCCCAATTTCAGGTGTGGATCCTGAAGTTATTTTTAAAATCTTATCTACTGTATGTTCTTTATCACCCGGATTGATTCGTTCTGGAGAATAGCCCGCAAAAAAATCAATATTGAATTTCAATCCCGAGACTTTTTCTAAAACAGGCACACATTCCTCTTCAGTAACACCTGGATAAACAGTCGACTCATAAACAACGATATCTCCTTTTTTCAGAACTGAACCAACAGTTTCACTGGACTTGTATAATGGAATTAAATCTGGACGATTATTTTTATCCACTGGGGTAGGAACCGTAACAATGTAATAATTACAATCAGCTATATCTACAATATGTGAAGTACAATACAACCCCTTTTTGTTACTAGTTTTTTGAACCAACACTTTTTGCAAAGTTTCTTCATCAACTTCAAGAGTGCTGTCTATTCCAGACTTTAATGCATCAACCCTTGATTCATTGATATCAAATCCTACAACAGAAAATTGGGTAGCAAACAATCGAGCCAAAGGCAATCCAACATAACCCAAACCTATTACTGCAATTTTTATGTCTTTATTCAATTTATTAAACTATTGTTGGTCTTAAAAGTCCTATTTATAAAAATAAATTTTCAGAATATCACTTAACGTATAACTTTTAGTTCTGAATTAAATTTAGCCAACAAAGATACTAAAAAATAAGATTCCAATTTTATCAAAAAAAATGTATTACAGCCAAAAAAAAGATTTTTATCAACTGAAATTGTAAACAACTCATAGTCAACAAAAATCTTTTTATAAAAACCTATCTAAATGTAAAAATCACTGTTTTTAGTGATGTCAAATGAAATGAAAAAGCATACTCATTCGCCTTTTTATTCTATCTTTAAACAATCAAGAGCCGATAGCCTGATACACAAAACCAATCTTTTCTAATTCTTTTTTATTCAAGATATTTCTTCCATCAAAAATAAAAGCTGGTTTTTGCATACTGTCATATATTTTTTGCCAATCGTATTGGATAAATTCATCCCATTCAGTTAGCACTGCAATAGCATGTGCTTTATCACAAGTCAAATAAGGATTATCAAAAGTAATGACATTTTTTGAATTTTCCTCTGTAGTTCTCGTCTCTAAATAATCCAAGTCTGAAAGTATTTTTTTGCGAGACACTTTCGGGTCATATACCGCAATTTTTGCTTGTTCATAAATCAAATCATTCGCCACATATATCGCAGCAGACTCTCTTGTATCATTCGTATCCTTCTTGAATGCCCAACCCAAAAATGCAATCTTTTTATCGGCAACAGTATTATAAAGAGTTTGCACTATATTATTTGAAAAACGGCGTTTTTGATGGTCATTCATAATAATTACCTGCTCCCAATAATCAGCTACTTCATTCAATCCATATGATTTTGCGATATAAACCAAATTTAAAATGTCTTTTTGAAAACAAGAACCGCCAAATCCAACTGAAGCTTTTAAAAATTTAGATCCAATTCGGCTATCCATACCTATAGCTTTAGCTACTTCGTTAACGTCAGCACCCGTTTTTTCACAAAGCTCAGACATCGCATTAATTGACGATATTCTTTGAGCCAAAAATGCATTCGCAGTCAATTTTGACAACTCTGATGACCAAACATTAGTTGTCAATATTTTCTCTGGGCTCACCCAATTCGAATAGACATCTACCAAGGCTTTGATAGCTTTTTGTCCTTCTTCGGTAGAATCCCCACCTATTAAAATACGGTCTGGACTCAATAAATCCTGAACTGCCGTACCTTCGGCTAGAAACTCCGGATTCGACAATATCTGAAACTGAACACCATTTCCAGTCATATCCAGAATACTTTTTATAGCCTCAGCAGTGCGTACAGGCAAGGTAGATTTCTCAACAACAATTTTATTGCTTTTAGCAACTCTAGCTATTTGTCTAGCACATAATTCTATATACTTCAAATCAGCAGCCATTCCTTTTCCTTTTCCGTAGGTTTTCGTAGGTGTGTTTACAGAAATAAAAATAATTTGGGCTTCATCTATTGCTTTATCTACTTCTGTAGAAAAAAACAAATTTCTTCCTCTAGCTTCAGCGACAATAGCATCTAGGCCAGGTTCATAAATTGGAATATTGTCAGTATTTTCATCATTCCATGCTAAAATTCTTTCAGCATTCAAATCAACAACTGTAACTTGAATGTGAGGGCATTTTTGTGCTATAACAGCCATGGTTGGTCCTCCAACATATCCTGCTCCGATGCAACAAATTTTTGTGATTTTCATATTGCTCTTCTATTTTCTCTATTCTGTTTTTTATTTAAGATTTTCCCAATACCAACCCACTGCTTCCTTTAGCCCTTCTTGCAAGGAAAATTTTGGACTATATCCTAGCATTTCTTTAGCCTTATCAATACTGGCTAATGAATGAGGTATATCCCCAACTCTATTCGGACCATATTCAATTGCTACATGTTCAATCTTTGGATCATATTCTCTCAAAAAAGTTTTTAAGCAACCTACCAAATCATTTAATGTATTACGATCTCCATAAGCGGTATTATAAACTGTATTCACTGCTTCTGGATTTTCAGCAACCATTGCCAACTCATTCATCTGAATGACATTATCGATGTATGTAAAATCCCTTGAATAATTCCCATCCCCATTTATTCTTGGACTCTCATGTTGCATCAATTGCATAACAAACTTTGGAATGACAGCCGCATAAGCTCCATTAGGATCTTGTTTCCTACCAAATACATTGAAATAACGCAATCCAATAGTTTCTAACCCATAAGTTCTACTGAAAATTTCAGCATATAACTCATTTACATATTTTGTAATCGCATAAGGAGAAAGTGGCTTGCCAATGACCTCTTCTATTTTTGGCAATCCCTCAGAATCGCCATAAGTTGAAGAACTAGCCGCATATACAAATCGTTTTACATTGGCATCCCTTGAAGCTACTAACATGTTCAAAAAACCAGAAACATTGACATCATTGGTTGTAATTGGGTCATTTATCGATCTGGGTACTGAACCTAATGCCGCTTGATGCAATACATAATCAACACCTTGTACTGCTCGTTGACATGTTTCTAAATTCCGTATATCTCCTTCAATCAAACTAAAATTATCATCGTCAATAAAATCTTTTAAATTATGACGATGACCTGTCGCAAAATTATCCAAACAAACTACTTTGTAATCTTTCGATAAAAAATACTCACATAGATTAGATCCAATAAATCCTGCACCTCCCGTAATTAGTATTTTCATTTTACTGTTTCCTGTCATTTTTTAATTATTTTTAAAACAGATGTAATTACTTTTTCTTTCTTATTAATTTTTCTATTAAACTTTTTTTCTCTTCAACCTCATGATATCCATTTGAATAATTCCCATTTCCATAACCATAGCCATAACCATAACCTCCTCCATATTTAGCTTTATTTTCAAAACCATTCAAAATGATGCTGGTATTGTGAAGCTCGTCTCGATTTACCCTATTATTCAATAATGTTATCATTTCTTTTTTAGTGAAATTTTGTCTTACAATATATAAGGTAACGTCACAATATTGTGCCAACTCTAGTGAATCTGCTACCAAACCCACTGGAGGAGTATCTAAGATAATATAATCATACTTAGTTTTAAGCTCATCTATTAAATCTTTCATTCCATCACTCATTATTAATTCTGATGGATTAGGCGGTATGGGACCTGAAAATATTACATCAAGAAAAGGAACTGAAGTATGATTTACAATCTCCTCCAAGCTTTTGTCCTTAATTAAATAATTAACTACTCCAACTGTATTGGTTAAATTAAATTCATCAAACAATCTAGGTTTTCTTAGATCCAACCCTACAATTACAGTCTTTTTTTCACTTAAAGCAAATACTGTAGCAATATTTATGGAACAAAATGTTTTTCCTTCACCACTCACAGAAGATGTTATCATCAATGTTTTTGCTCCAGCGACATTGCTCTTTTTATACAAAAATTGAAGGGAGGAACGAATAGCCCTAAAGGATTCTGACAATGCGGATTTTGGCTTTTCAAATACTGCCAAATTATTATGATCAATATTTATTCCAACAATCCCAATTAACGGAATCTTCGTTAATTTACTGATGTCATCTGGGTTTTGAATAGTATTATTAATAAAAAAAACAACAACGATAACCAACAAAGGCAACAACAACCCTAGAAATAAAGCTAATATATAATTTACTCCTGTTTTGGGGCCAATAAGACCTCCTCCTATATCTTTTGCTGAATCTATAAAATGAATATCAGAAAGATTGGCAGCTTTTACAATATCAGCTTCACTTCTTTTTTGAAGAAAAGTACTGTATATATTATCGTTTAAGTCATATTTCCTTTTGATTTTTATTAATTCTTGTTGATCGTCCGGGAGGCGCTTTATCTTACTTTCTGCTTGATTAATTTTGCTCTCCACCATTGCCAAATCATATTCCAAAGAACTTTTTGCAGTTGTAATATTTTCTAATAAAACGCTTTTAACTGCTTCCATTTGATTATCAAAATCCCTAAATATTTTTTCACTTTTTACTGCATAAGCCATCTCTGATCTTTGGGTAGAAAGAGCTATTAATTTAGACACATTAACAACAATATTGGGATCATCAATTCCAGCCACAGAAGGCGCAGGTAATTTCGAATAATCAACACTATTTCTCAAATAAGATTTCAAAGAATTATAATAACTTACTTTACGATTTATGGCATCTTTTTCTACATCAAAATCAAGTATTTTATCTGAAAATTTAGCCCCTCCTTCTTCAACGTCATAAATATTTTTATCTTTTCTGAATGACTTCAGCTCGTCACCGGTCAGTTTGAGTTGAGATTCCATCGCAACAAGTGTGCTGTCAATAAAATTGATGGTGTTTGTCGCAAATTGATTTTTACCATCTAACTGTCTTTTTATCAACATGTTTACGGTCGAATTCAGATAGT